>DATCZY010000291.1:0-5836 GCA_036525655.1 Lysobacterales bacterium
TCGACCAGACCGGACTCTTCAGCCATCAAGTCCGCGTGATACGAGGACCGAACCAACGGCCCCGAGGCGACATGCGTAAAACCCATGTCATAACCAAGTTTAGCAAAATCTTCAAATTCTTCAGGCGTCCAGTAGCGTAAGACCGGATGATGGTGGGGTGTCGGTTGCAGGTACTGGCCGATGGTGACCATGTCAACATCGTGCTCCCGCAGGTCTTTGAGGACTTCTTTAACCTGCTCGGAGGTCTCGCCAAGACCCAGCATGATGCCTGATTTGGTCGGTATGTCCGGGTGCTGTGCTTTAAAATTCTTGAGGAGTTTCAACGACCATTCATAGTCCGCCCCCGGCCTGACATTCGGGTACAGGGGTTTGACGGTTTCAAGGTTGTGGTTGAAGACGTCCGGTGGTGAGGCCTGAAGGATCTCCAGGGCCCGTTCCATGCGGCCCTTGCCGCGGAAATCCGGAACCAGTATTTCCAGCTTGATGTCCGGGCTCAACTCGCGGATACGGGTCAGGCAGCGGACATAATGTTCCGCACCGCCGTCACGCAAGTCGTCGCGGTCAACCGAGGTGATCACCACGTAACGTAATTTCATATCGCGAATGGTGCGCGCCAGACTTTCCGGCTCGTTTTCATCCGGCGGTTTGGGCCGGCCGTGGGCAACATCGCAGAATGAACATCGACGCGTACATATTTCACCGAGGATCATGAAAGTGGCTGTGCCCTTGTTGAAACATTCATGGATGTTCGGGCAGGTCGCTTCCTCGCACACGGTGACCAGGCGGTTGTCGCGTAAACGTGACTTGAGGTTGGCCACCGCATTACCCGCAGGCAGACGCACGCGGATCCAGGAGGGCTTGCGAAGCACCGGTGCATCCAGATCGAAACGGGCGGTATTGCGCGCCACCTTGTCAGCGCCCAGTTCCTTGACGAGCGGGGAACGGGCGGCATTCGTAGCCGGATCTGCGGGTCCACCCGTCCCGTTTTCGGTGATCAATTGGATCGGTATTTTATTCTGGTCAGTCACTCGCTATTCATCCTGTTTTCCGCCTGTCTGCAGGCAGACCACCCGCCACCACGCGGAACCGGTCATTGTAGCCTAAAACCTTGCTTAAGCTGCTGATAAGGCGGTCTTCAACCTCGGTCATGGAGACCTCTGTAAACGCACACAGGTTGGTCACCTGCAGCCCTTTAAACCCACAGGGGTTGATCCGCTGGAAAGGTTCCAGGTCCATGTTGATATTAAAAGCGAGACCGTGAAAAGACTTGCCACGTCGAATCCGTAAACCGAGCGAAGCGATTTTAACACCATCGATATAGACTCCGGGGGCGCCCGCTAAAAGCTGCGCATCCACGCCATAGCTCTTCAGCACATCGATGATGGCCTGCTCGATGCCCTTCACCAGGGCCCGCACACCTATCTGCAGTCGGCTGATATCGATCAACGGATAGGCAACGATCTGACCGGGGCCGTGATAGGTCACCTGGCCGCCACGATCCACCTGGATGACCGGAATATCACCCGGGGCCAACACGTGTTCGGCACGCCCGGCCTGGCCTTGCGTGAATACGGGTGGGTGCTCTACCAGCCACAATTCGTCCGGCGTGCTTGCATCGCGCTGATCTGTAAACGCCTGCATGGCGCGCCAGACAGGTTCGTAGTCCATCAACCCCAGGCGCCGTACGTGCAGGTCTGAACCCAGCATCAAAGTGCGACCAGTACTTGCTCGCAGTCAGTCAAATCCTGGTAAATTCGATCCAGTTGAGCTTTTGACAAAGCCTCAATGGTCACGGTTACTGAAATGAAATTGCCCGAGCTGCTGGGGCTCGTTGTGACCGGCACACCGGCAAACACCTCGGCGTGGGCCAGGATGATTTCCGTCACCATCATCTCAAAACCATCAGTGCTTCGGCCCATCGCCTTGATGGGGAACCTGCACGGGAACTCGAGCAGGGTTTCCTGCTGTTCAGAACCGCTCTCAGGGGGATAAATCGAAGCCATCAATCTTCACCGAATAAATCACTGAACCACATGCTCATACCATCCCAGGCACGGCCGAAGAACCCGGCCTCGGGGATGGTTTCCAGGGCGATCAGACCGCGATTTGCTATTTCCGCATCTTCAAGCCGGATAGATATCTGGCCGACCTCTTCACCTTCGGCAATCGGCGCTATCAGTTCGGGGCGCATCTCAACCTGGGCATCGAGATCCTCGTAACGGCCCCGCGGAATCGTCACGAAAAGCTCATCGCGGATACCCAGCCTTACCTGGTCTCCCTCACCTTTCCAGACCCTGCCCTGCGCCAACTCCTGGCCGGCTTTGTATAGCTGGATGGTTTCAAAGAAACGGAACCCGTAGTTAAGCAGGCTCTGGCTTTCGTTGACACGTGAAGACTCCGAACCCGAGCCGAGCACCACGCTCACCAGGCGCATGCCATCGCGCATGGCCGAAGCCGCCAGGCAGTAACCCGCAGCCTCTGTGTGACCGGTCTTCAGTCCATCGACCGCCGGGTCGCGCCACAACAGGTTGTTGCGGTTGTGTTGTCGTATGTTATTGAAACTGAATTCTTTTTCTGAATACCAGTGGTAGTATTCCGGAAAGTCCTTAATCAGGGCTATACTCAAGGTAGCCACGTCCCTTGCAGTGGTGTAGTGCTCTTCGTGTGGCAAACCGGTGGCATTCATGAAATGGCTGTTGGTCATGCCCATTTGCGTCGCGTAGTGGTTCATCAAACCCGCGAAGGCCTCCTCGGTTCCGGCCAGGTGTTCCGCCAGCGCCACACTGGCATCATTGCCCGACTGGATCACCATACCCTTTATCAGTTGTTCGATCGTCACCTCCATCGAAGGATCGATGAACATGCGCGAACCGCCGGTGCGCCACGCGTTTTCACTGACAATCACGGTGTCCATCAGTTTGATGTTACCCGCAGCCAACTCCGTGAACACGACATAGCTGGTCATCACCTTGGTGATGCTCGCGGGCTCAACCCGCATATCCGGATTGCTTTCAACGAGCACATCGCCGCTATTGAAATCAACCAGGATGTAACTGTTCGCACTGAGCGCCGGCGCCGCCGGTATCGGCATGCCTTTTGGCGGTGCCGGTGTCGAAGGTGGTGGCGGTGTTTGCGCCATCGCACAGAGCGGCAAAGCGATCGCCATGGTGATCAGCAATAGGATTTTTTTCATCATTAACCATTATTCCGTTTGTTGTAGGTGGGGCTATTCGAATGAGGGAAGAGCCCTTCTAACCTGTCTGGTTTAATTGCTCGCGGCAAGGGAAATCCGACAGGCGCCTAACGACTCACTCTATGTGGGCGTTCATAGCCCAGTTCAACCACGCGCCGCATGCTGGCTTCAATTTCCAGGTCCGAAGCATACGGCCCTATCCATACCTTGTACAATCCCCGGCTCTTTTGAACAGAGACCGGCTTGAGTTGCGCGGCCATCATTTTTCCAGCCAGGTCATCCGCTGTCTTGCGCTTGCTGAATGCCCCGACCTGTAAAAATGTGCCATCAGCCACCTTAACAGCTACGCGTTTCGATGTATCTACATCAATGGCCCGGACATCGACCCGCGCCGTGCCGGTTTGATCCACGCCCAGCTTGATCGCCGCCGCATAGGACAGGTCAATGATGCGGTCTTCGTGGAACGGCCCGCGGTCGTTGATCTTCACAATCATCTTGCGGCCATTGTCGAGATTGGTGACCTCCGCATAGGTCGGCAATGGCAGGCTTTTATGTGCCGCAGTTGCCAGGTGCATGTCGTAAGGCTCACCACTCGAAGTGCGACGGCCATGAAATTTGCTGCCGTACCAGGATGCAATACCGCGTTCGTGATAACCCTTGCTGGTCGGCAAAACGGTATAGGTTTCACCCAGCACGGTATACGGGCTGTGGTTGCCATAACGGGCCAGGGGTTCGTCGGCAGGCACCGCGTCATGAACCTCGGCAGGCGTTATCTTGCGGCTCGATGGACCATCGCCGGGTTCCGGTTTCTCCTTTTCGCCCGCACAACCCGCCATCAACAAAACCGCCAGTACAAGTATGAAAATCAGCTTCTTCATCAGGTTTTGTCCATGCCTTTCTTGATTTCCTGGCTCAACTCGTAAACGGCCATCGCATAACGCGGACTGCGGTTGTAGCGTGTGATAACGTAAAAATTCTTGAAGGTCAGCCAGTAGGTGTTGCGCTTTTCCTCAGCCAGTTTCAGAACCGCTGCGGGTAGATCCGGCGGCAACTCTCCCGAACTGTTAAAGCCCTTTTCGCGCCATTCGGCGACTGTCAGTGTGGGTGTAAAATTCCTCGTTGATATCTCGTTGAAAGCCGCTTCCTTTGATGCAATCGCACGCCGGGTGACCGGTTGCCCCGGCTGCCAGCCATAGCGGTGCAGGTAATTGGCGACGCTGCCAACGACATCGGCCGTTGACCGCCACAGATCACGGCTGCCGTCTGCATCAAAATCCACGGCGTATTCACGGTAACTGCTCGGCATGAACTGACCCATACCCATCGCACCGGCGTAAGAACCGGTGACCTCGGCCACCGGCAGGCCTTCCTCGGAAGCGAGTTTGATGTATTGCATCAATTCACTGGAAAAAAATGCCGAGCGGTCGGAGGAAAGATCCTGTGGATAATAAAAACCCAGCGTTACCAACGCATCAATAATGCGGTAGCTGCCGGTGATGCGACCGTAAAATGTTTCTACACCGATGATCGATACGATAATTTCCTCATCTACACCAAACTGCTCGGAGGCCGTTTTGATCAACTCGCGGTTCGTCCTCCAGAAATCGACCCCTTCGTTGATGCGTTGATCGGTCAGAAAAATCAACCGGTACTCATGCCATGGTTTGCCCTCGGCAGGACGTTTGATGGCATCGATAATAGACTGCTTGTATTCGGCTTCGAGCAACAGGTCCCGAACTTCATTTTCAGACAGGCCATATTCCGCAGCGGCACGCTTTACAAACGCTTCCGTACCGGGGTGTTCCGCGGCAAGTACGGGTACGCAAAACAGCAACAGTAAGAGAAGTTTTCGCATTAAACAGGTTTTCCAGTCTGGGCAGTTAAACAGCTTTCAAAATTCATTGAGCTAAAGTTTACCCGAACAGCAAATAAAAACAGCGGTTGCGGGAGCAATTGACTCAAAAAATGTGCAGATTTTCATACTTAAACACTATCTTATGAACTTCCTGTGGCCATATATGGACATCATCATGCCGAAGCCCGCCAACAGCGTCACTGCGGAGGTGCCACCATAACTGATCAGCGGCAGCGGCACGCCAACAACCGGCAGAACGCCTGAAACCATGCCGCCGTTGACCAGCACATACACAAACAGGGTCAGGCTCAACGCCCCGGCCAGCAACCTCGATCCGGTGTCGCGGGCAATGCCGGCAATGTACAGACCACGTGCAATGACCAGTATATAGACGAGCATCAGCAATGTAACACCGATCAAACCAAACTCCTCGGACAACACGGCCAGGATAAAGTCGGTATGACGCTCAGGAACAAACTCAAGATGCGACTGCGTGCCGTTCAACCAGCCCTTGCCGGTTAAACCTCCGGACCCAACAGCTATTTTTGACTGGATGATATTCCAGCCATCACCCAGTGGATCGGCATCTGGGTTCAGAAACGTGCGCACACGGTCGCGTTGGTATTCCTTCATGACCAACCACAGGACCGGGGCCGCAGCGGCGGCGAGACCTGCAAAACCGAATAAAATCCGCCAGCGCAATCCGGCCAGATAAAGCGTAAATACACCGCTGGCAGCCACCAGCAACGCGGTACCGAGGTCGGGTTGCCGATAGATCAACAGCGTGG
>DATCZY010000292.1:0-4025 GCA_036525655.1 Lysobacterales bacterium
GCATGACCTATTGCGTATCTTTCTGCCAGCACTCACGTGCTACCGGTAGATAACCTGACTCTCACAGGCGGCGATTTTCATGGGGTTTAAGGGCGTCAGGCTACCTTCTGCCGGGTGTTGCTGGTTTGCCTGGTTTTGGAGTTGCGGGTGTTTGCCGACCGGTCACGCCAGTTCCTCATAGCCTTCTCAGCGTGTGCGAAATCAATGAGGTCGTCGACCTCGCACCAGTCATGGCCCTGGATGGAGCTGATCCCAACCAACCCCTTGGCGGCCAGTTTATCAACCGCTGATAAATACCAGCGGACCAATCCGTCCGGGCCGGCCATCAATTGTTCGACTGTCTGCACAAAGGCATCCGCCCCCGCCCGGTTGAATATCATCATCCCGATCGACTCGCCATTGACGGTATCGAGCTTGAGCTTTTTTCCAACCCGGTTGAGTTGCTCGCCATCGGCGTTGATTTTCATGTCATCTTCGTCGTACCGGTGCTTGCGGTCGACGGCCAGTGTTATCGGGTAGATGCGCTCGCTGTATAACAGGTGGGCAAGGGTGGAGGGTTCAAAAAGCGTGTCGCCGTTTAGCAGCAAAAAAGGCGTTGTCATCTCCTTGCGGGCAACCCAGCAGGTGCCCAGGTTGTCGGAGACCGCATAGAAAGGGTTGTATAGCGTGCGTACGGAAACATCGCGGAAACCGCTGACCACTTCATCGACCAGGTGGTGATTGAAACCTGTAACCACGACGATGTCATCCACGCCATTGGCTGCAAGCGATTCGACCTGGTGGGCCAGCAGGGTCTTGCCGTCCAGCATCAGGCAACACTTGGGTACGTTGCTGGTTAAAGGCAACAGCCTGCGTCCTTGTCCTGCACTCAATATGATTGCTTTCACATCAACAACTCCCTGCTCAAGAAGACGCTTATGTTAAGCGGCGCAGGCACTTGCTGCTTGGCGCGAACGGTCAACCGCTTGACCCTCATTGCGTGGTAATTCATCTGCTACAATTGCCCGGCGCGTATTCAGGATTTTCTCCCTTAGTCGCAGTGCCCGGGTTCGGTGTGTGTTGCTACCTGTTTGCGCCACCGCATAATTTTTTTATAGCATTTAGCCGAGTGGTTAAAGTTGGTTATTTTTGTCGGCCCGGATGACTGAGTAAGGGCTGATAGAGTCAACAAAAAGATTTATGAGAGGTCTGTATGCTTGACTATTTTGCACTTGGAATCCTGTTTTTCGTAGGGATAACGCTGTTTTACGGAATCATCGCCATACACGATATTCCCTACGAAATAGCCAAACGTCGTAACCATCCGCAACAGGATGCGATCCACGTGGCGGGTTGGATCAGCCTGTTTACCCTGCATGCTTTATGGCCGTTTCTGTGGATTTGGGCCACGTTGTACCGGGAGGACCGGGGCTGGGGTTTTGCTGGCGGCACGACTAAAAATGAACAGGTACAAAGACTTGAAGAGCAGTTGGCCGAGCTGTCGGCGAGGTTGGCAGCCCTGGAAGCCGGCAGCGCCGCAAAACCAAAGCCTGGTCCTGTCACACCTGATCTGGGCGGGGGAGACGAATAATGGACTTGCTGCTCATACTTACCTATACGGCGATATGTGTTGTTATTTTCAAGGTATTCAAGATACCCCTGAACAAGTGGTCGATTCCCACTGCTGTACTGGGCGGGGTGGTGCTGATCAGCACACTGGTTTTCCTGATGAACTATAACCATCCTTACTCAGAGTTCAGCCGGGAATATTTTGTGACCACTCCCATCGTTCCCGCCGTGAGCGGTAACGTGGTGTCTGTCAGTGCCAGGCCTTTGACCGAATTAAAACAGGGTGATGTCCTTTTCAATATTGACCCGGTGCCATTTCAGAGCAGGGTTGATTCTCTGACTGCCCAGATAGCCCTTGCCGAAGATGACGCCGAACGTGCAAGGACACTTTTAGTCTCGAAGAACATCAGTCAACGGGATGCAGACGCGGCTTTTACGAGGGTGGCAAACCTGGAAGGACAGTTGGCGACGGCGGAATTCGAACTGGACCAGACCACCGTGCGGGCGCCGACCGATGGATACGTGACACAGATGTCCCTGCGGCCCGGGATGCGGGCGATGTCCATGCCGCTGCGTCCGGTGATGATTTTCGTGCACAAGGAAAGCCTGTATTTCGTCGGTTGGTTCCGCCAGAACAGCATGCTGAGACTGACCGCAGGCGATGATGCCGAGGTGGCATTCGACGGCATACCGGGCAGGGTGTTCTCCGGAAAAGTGGTGGCCGTATTACCGGCCCTTGCCGAAGGGCAGGTTCAGCCCAGCGGCAATTTGATCAACCTGATGGCGGCACCGTTTCCCGGGCGTATCGGGGTGCGCATTGAAATTACCGACCCGGAATTCGAAGCATTCAGAGACAAGGTTCCGGGCGGCGCGTTCGCGCAGGCGGCGGTTTATTCAAAGCATTTCCACCACGTGGCGATTATGCGCAAAATACTATTGCGGATGTCGTCCTGGATGAATTACCTGTTCCCGTTTCATTGATTCAAGTGGGGCGCGTGAGTTTTGACGCGCCACATCTTTTAAAGCAGGTCTTCTATAAACCAGGCTGAAAACTCATGCCGTCCGCTGACGTTGGCTTTCTTGTAGATCGCCGAAGCCTGCTGGCGGACTGTTTTTTCCAGCGTACTGCGTACCGAGGCAATTTCCTTGAAGCTCAGACCCTTGAGCAACAACATCGCGACTTCCCGTTCCGTTTGCGTCAGGATCCATTCATTAAACTGATCCCTGAGCACCAGTGCCAGCTCGTGCCGGGCGTTGGCAAGCGCAGGGGGTAAAACCTGTTTCTCCACCCCAGACCTGGAGGCGAGTTCGGCTTTCAGGCGGTTGTTGGAACGGCTTTGCTTCCACACACCGATAGTCAGGGCCGTAATCAGTGCAAATGATATAATCGCTACGGATAGTTCCATCAGGAGATGCGACGTGCTGGCGCCTTCACGGTAGTCATAAATGACATCGCCCAGATTGCCCGCAACTATGATCGCTAAAATCAACATGGCGATAAATTCTTTTATATACAGCATGATATGGAGTTTGCCCCTGGCGAAAACGGTACGGGTATCACATGGTACATATGTCCCATGGGCCTATTGTAGACACATGTCGGATTCCAGTCGCACGCAAGGTGAACTAAAGTCGCCCGTTTTTCGCTTTCAGTGGGTGGCAATGACATTTTTCAGTGCAGCACGCATAGCCGGAGTGATCCGCAAATTAATCGTTGCCGGCGTGGTGGTCGTTTGCGTGCCCCTGCAAAATTTGGCCTGGGCCGAACAGGTGCACGAAACCGAAGCCCTTCGGGTAAGTGACAAGCTCACGCTTGCCTCGCTGCTCACGACCACGCTGGAACGTCACCCCCAGGCCGGGGTGCTGGCGGCGCGGTCGGCGACCATCGATGCGGAAACCGGTTACGCCAACCGCTGGTTACCGGACACAACCAGCCTTACAGCTTTTCATATGTCGGACCGGTCATTTGATGACCTCGGCGCCTACGAAAATGAAGTCGCCCTGACATTCCCGATGTGGCTTCCGGGTGAAAAAAGAGCGCAGAACCGCTTGGGTGAGGTTTTGACAGCCTCGAGGGTCTCCGGCGAAGCGGAGTTCCGTTGGCGTGTCAGCGGTCAGCTCAGGCAACAACTGTGGCAATTGAGAATGGCTGCGCGGCAATGGCAACTGGCGCTTGAACAGGAACAACGCCTGGCCGAGGTTTTGGCGCAGGTGACGCTGTTTGCCGAGGCGGGCGAGTTGTCGCGGGCCGACCAGCTGGCGACCATGGAGGAATATGCGATCTGGAAGGGCGAAACCATGTTGCTGGAGGCGGAGTACATGGACGCCATACGCGTATACCACTCACTTACAGGTCTGGATGCAATGCCGGCTGACATCGACGAACAACTCAGTGAAAAACAGGAAATAGGCGAGGATCACCCGGCCCTGCGTCAGGCGATGGACCGCATGGCCGAACTGTCTGCAGCCACCGAAGT
>DATCZY010000293.1:0-5135 GCA_036525655.1 Lysobacterales bacterium
CGTGCATCAACCGGACCGCATAGGCGCCCACCAGCGGGGTCGGGTCGGCGGGTTTGGCGATTACGGCGTTACCCGACGCCAGCGCCGCGGTGATCTGGCCTGTAAAAATAGCTAACGGGAAATTCCACGGCGAAATGCAGAAGAACACACCGCGCCCGTGCAGGGAAAGCTTGTTGCTTTCACCGGTGGGTGATTTAAGCGCCATCGGTTCGGCAAAGTTACGTCGTGCCTGTAGCGCGTAATAGCGGCAGAAATCGGCGGCCTCGCGGACCTCGGAGATACCGTCTGCGATGACCCTGCCAGCCTCCCGGGCCAACAGGTCGATCAATGTGACACGGTGCTCTTCTATCAGGTCGGCAAGACGCTCGAGGATCTGTGCGCGCTTTTCCCCGCCAACGGCGTTCCAGCTCTTTTGCGCTTTGACTGCAGCATCCAGCGCGCGGTCTATATCCGCCGGTTCGGCGTGGCGCATGGTGCCAACGACGATACGCCTGTCCGCCGGGCTGGTGACCGGTATTTCCTCGCTACCCACCGCCTGGCCACAAACGATGCAGGGCGATTCGTAGGTGTTTGTCGAGCGTTTCGCCAGCTCCTCGACCAGCGCCTCCCTTTCCAACGGGTTTGACAGGTCCAGACCGCGTGAATTTTTCCGGTCGCCATACAGGTTCAGTGGCACGGGTATACCGCCGTGGCGTTTGTCGGGTATGGCCATGACCGCACTGACCGGGTCGTTGACCACCTCTTCCACCGGTACATCGGCATCCATGAAGCGGTTGACAAAGCTCGAATTGGCGCCGTTTTCCAGCAAACGGCGGACCAGGTAGGGTAGCAGGTCTTCATGCGCTCCTACCGGCGCATAGGTGCGTACCCGCGGCATATTCTTGATGACTTTACCGGCAGACTTGTAAAGCAGGCCGCCCATGCCATGCAGGCGTTGAAATTCCATCTCTGCACCTTGGCCCATGGCGGCAACGGCAGCCAGTGAATGCGCGTTGTGTGTGGCGAACTGGGGATAGAAAGCGTGTGGCGCCGCCAGCATGCGCCGCGCGGAGGCGAGGTAACACAGGTCGGTGGTGACCTTGCGCGTCCACACCGGGTAATCTGCAAACCCCAGTTCCTGCGCGTGCTTGATCTCGGAATCCCAGTAGGCGCCCTTGACCAATCGTGTGGGAAAACGCCGCCCGGTTTCCTCGGCCAGCGCGATCAACCAGTTGATCAGTGCGGGTGCGCGTTTCTGGTAGGCCTGCACGACCAGACCCAGTCCCTGCCATCCGGCGAGGTCGGGGTCGTGCGCCAGCGCCTCGAAAATATCCAGGGAGATATCCATACGGTCCGCTTCTTCGGCATCGATGGTCAATTGCATGTTGTGCAACTTGGCCAGCAGCGCCAGTTCCTTCACACGTGGCAGCAATTCACTCAGAACCCTTTGCTTTTTAACGGCCTCGTAGCGCGGGTGCAAAGCGGACAGCTTGATCGAAACAGATGAGCGGTTGGCGATATCGTCGCCTTCGTCCTTGATCGCTTTGCCAACCTCGCCGATGACCTGGCGATAGAGGTTCAGATAGCGCTCGGCGTCCGCAGCAGTGCGCGCGCCTTCGCCGAGCATATCGAAAGAAAAGAGCTGTGAGCCTTCTTCGCGCTTGGCTCGTTGTTTCAGGGCTTCCTTGATGGTGCGGCCAAATACAAACTGGTGACCCATGATTCGCATGGCCTGCATCACCGCCTTGCGAATGACCGGTCCGCTCATCCTGGCGACCGCGGATTTGGTCCAGCCGGCAGCATCGCGGGTGATGTTTTTATCCAGCTTGATCACACCGCCGGTCAGCATCAGGGCCCAGACCCCGGCGTTGACGAACAGGTCTTCCGAACTGCCGCGATGATCGGCCCAGTTGCCCGAGGCGATCTTTTCCGCAATCAACTCATCCTGGGTTTCTGCATTGGGGATGCGTAACAGTGCTTCGGCCAGGCACATCAGCGCCACGCCCTCCTGGTTGGAAAGACCGAACTCCTGCATGAACGCATCCAGGGTGCCGCGCTCGGCGCTCATTTCCCTTGATCGTGTAACGATGGCGTGTGCAATTGCCACGATTTCGTCGCGGCTGGCCTGGTCGAGCGGAAAATCTGCCAGCATTTTGGCGGCCATCTGGTTTTCGTCGGCATGCTTGCTCTGACGAAGGGCGAGACGGGCCTGGGATAGTGCTGAGTTGGCGGTATTGTTCACAAAAACAGACCTCTGTTAGGGTTAACTTCAGCCTGATATTATGTTACAAAATCCGCTAAAAATTGCGATATATGCTGCTATATTCCGCTGAATAACGTTACAAACACTATCCAAACACGTTAAAAACAGGTGAGTATGCTATGAACAAATCGAAAAACCGGCCCCTGGACCGCACTGACTACAAAATTCTTCGCCTGCTCCAGGGCAATGCGCGTATGACCAACGCGGACCTTGCGCGCTCGGTTAACCTGAGTCCGACCCCTTGCCTCGAGCGCGTCCGGCGTCTCGAGGCGGAGGGTTATATCCTCAATTACGTGACCCTGCTGAACCCGCAAAAGCTCGGGGCCGGTGTCGTCAGCTTTATCCAGGTACTGCTTGATCGCACCAACCCCGATGTTTTCAAGCGTTTCAAGGAACAGGTGGCCCTGTGTCCCGAAGTAATGGAGTGCCACATGGTGGCGGGCGGCTTCGATTATCTTTTAAAAGTGCGCACCAGGAGCATGCTTGAATATCGCGACTTCCTCGGTGAGACCCTGGCGCGAATGTCGGACATCAAGCAGACCCATACTTACGTGGTGATGGAGGAGGTCAAGGCGACCCATGCGATTACCGTCTGAAAAGCTCGCCGGTACGGTGCATAATGGCTGATATCAGTTGTACATTTATTCGGAGGCAAAAAATGATCAGTGGCAGCATCGTCGCACTCGTCACACCCATGCTGGACGATGGTTCAATCGACTGGGAGGGCATGGATGCCCTGATCGAGATGCATATCCGCGAAGGCACCGCTGCGATCGTGTCGGTGGGTACGACCGGGGAATCCGCCACCTTGTCGGTGCGCGAGCACTGCGAGGTGATTGCCCACACGGTGGATAAGGTCGCCGGAGCCATACCGGTGATCGCCGGCACCGGAGCCAATGCCACCGCCGAAGCGATCGAACTGACCGCTGCGGCACTGGATGTTGGCGCAGATGCCTGTCTGCTGGTCACGCCCTACTACAACAAGCCAACCCAGGAAGGCTTGTATCAGCACCACAAACGGGTCGCCGAAGCGGTGCCGATTCCGCAGATTCTCTACAACGTACCGGGGCGCACCGGTGTCGATATGCTGCCGGCGACAATTGGCCGGCTCGCTTCGATCGAAAATATTGTCGGTATCAAGGAGGCGACCGGTAACCTGCAACGCGGGCGGGAGGTGCTCGACATCTGCGCCGGCAGGATGGCGGTCTATTCGGGGGATGATGAAACCGCGGCGGAGCTCATTTTAATGGGTGCTGTGGGCAACATTTCAGTCACCGCCAATGTCGCGCCCGCTTTGATGGCGCGTCTGTGCCAACTGGCGTCAGCCGGCGACCAGGCGCAAACCCGCGCGCTCAACGCCAGGTTGCTGCCACTGAGCAAGGCGCTGTTTCTCGAGTCCAATCCGATCCCGGTCAAATGGGCGCTGGCACGGCAGGGCCGGATCGGCGGTCACCTGAGATTGCCGATGACCGAACTTGCCCCCGCCTTTCACGAGCCATTGTCTGGAGCACTGCGCGCGTTGGACTTGCTCTGAATGGCCGTTGTCTGGATCAGAACATTTCAGAGTTGTCGATGTCTTCCTCGTCGACTTTGCCGCGGTTCAGGATGAAATCGCCCGTGACCATCTGGTCATAGGCGAGGCCCGGTCCAACCATCGGGTAGACGCTTGCATCGCGGTCGATAATGACCTCGAGGAACGCCGGCCCCGGGAATTCCAGCCATTGCCTGACCACCTCTTTGAGGTCTTCTTTTTTGTCGAGACGCACTGCAAATTTGAAGCCGTCGGCTTCGGCGGTCTTGATAAAGTCCTTGGATCGCAATGACTTGTCGCTATAGGACATGCGCCCCTTGTAAAACAGCTTCTGCCACTGTCTGACCATGCCGTCGCCATAGTTATTCAACACCAGCACCTTGACCGGCAGCTCATAACTGGTGGCGGTTTCGAGTTCACCGATGTTCATGCGGATACTGGCATCGCCATCGACGTCGATCACCAGGTGACCGGGTTTGGCAAACTGTGCGCCGATGGCAGCCGGCAGACCAAAACCCATGGTGCCCATGCTGCCGGAGGTCAGCCATAGCCTTGGGCGCTGAAAGTCGAAGTACTGGGCGGCCCACATCTGGTGTTGTCCGACGCCGGTGGCGATGATAGCTTCACCCTGGGTAATATCGTTGATGGCCTCGATCACCGCGTAAGGCTGAATGAGCTCGCTGTCGCGGTCGTAGTTCAGCCCATGTTCTTCCTTGAGCCGCGCAATTTCGTCGTGCCATGGGCTGTAGTCCGTGAAGATACCGCGCTCAATCGCATACTCGCTCAGGAGATGCAGATCCGGCTTGCGGATGCCCACGTGGCTCCAGTCAACCGCCTTGACCTTGCCGATCTCCGACGGATCGATATCGAATTGTGCGATGTGCCTGGCCCTGGGTGCGAATTTCGCAGGAACACCCGCCACGCGATCATCGAAACGGGCGCCGACGGCGATCAGGAAGTCGCAGTCTTCGACGGCATAGTTGGCGGAAGCCAGGCCATGCATACCAAGCATGTGCAACGACAGCGGTTCTTTTGTGTTGACCGCGCCGATGCCCATCAGGGTGGTGGTCACCGGTATCCCGAAACGGGATGCAAAACGACGCAGTTCATCCGCCGCCTCTCCATTGATGACACCGCCGCCTGCATATA
Source organism: Lysobacterales bacterium (assembly GCA_036525655.1). GTDB lineage: Bacteria > Pseudomonadota > Gammaproteobacteria > Xanthomonadales > SZUA-36 > SZUA-36. The sequence goes on from DATCZY010000293.1 coordinate 4,923, forward strand.
TCAGCGGCCGGTCGGACATCTGCAGCATATCGAAAAATGCTTCACATTCCTGCGGCTCAAGTATGTTCTTGCGCAACGCGTGTATACGTTGCCGGTAGCCGCGTACGGGCAGCAAACCGGCGCCCTTGAATATTCCGCTCCAGTTCTGGATATCCTTGGGCAGATCCACGACCACCGGTCCGGGCCGCCCGGTCCGGGCGATTTCGAATGCGG
>DATCZY010000294.1:0-5692 GCA_036525655.1 Lysobacterales bacterium
ATGCTGGTCGCGCTGCCTTCGGCAATTGCTTTCGGTGTAACCATCTACGCGGCCATTGGGCCTGCGTATGCCAGCCTTGGCGCGGTCGCAGGCATATTGGGAGCGACCGCGCTGGGTCTGGTGGCCCCGGCCCTGGGCGGCACCAATCGCCTGATCACGGCACCCTGTGCGCCCGCTGCAGCCGTCATGGCGGCATTTGCAATCGAAGCTGTCCAACAGGGCATACCGGCCGGGTCCGTTGTCCTGTTGCTCACGGTGCTGGGCCTGTTAACCGGTGTCATCCAGTTCTTCCTCGGGCGGGTGCGCGTTGGCAGCGTCATCAAGTACATACCCTATCCTGTTGTCAGTGGGTATCTGAGTGGTGTGGGCCTGATTATCATTGGCAGCCAATTACCCAAACTACTGGGTGCGCCGGAGCATGCTTCCTGGTGGCAGGCGCTGAACGCCCCGGGATTGTGGCAGTGGCAGTCACTGGTGGTGGGCCTGGTAACGGTGCTGGTGATGTTGATTGCGCCCAGGTTTATCAAGTTGATACCCGCAGCGATTGTTGGTTTGCTGGCCGGTGTCCTGGCCTATTTCGGGGTCGCATTGATCGATCAATCTCTACTGACCACCGTAGACAATCCCCTGATTATCGGCCGGTTGCCGGGCGAGGCTCACGGCTTGTTTGAAGCGGTCACCGGGCGTTGGCTGGAGATAGGTGAACTCAAGGTCAGCCAGGTTGCCAGCCTTTTGCTGCCGGCGCTTACGCTCGCTGTTTTGCTGTCGATTGACACGCTGAAGACCTGCGTGGTACTGGATGCGATGACCCGTAGCCGCCATGATTCCAACCGTGAACTCGTGGCCCAGGGTGTCGCGAATGTCGCTTCTGCCTGCATCGGCGGAATGCCCGGCGCCGGGCAGATGGGGGCGACCATGGTGAACCTGTCGAGTGGCGGACAAACCCGTCTGTCCGGTGCCTTTGAGGGTGTGCTGGCGCTGCTCGCGTTCGTGCTGCTGGGTTGGCTGGTCGCGTGGATACCGGTTGCGGCGCGGGCCGGAATCCTGATCATTGTTGGTGTGCGCATGATCGATCGCAAGAGCTTCAACCTGCTGGGTTCACGGTTGACCATTTTTGACTTCCTGGTGATTGCTGCTGTGGTGTTTACGGCGGTAACCGTGAGCCTGATAGCGGCTTCAGGCATCGGTATTGCACTGGCCATGTTGCTGTTCATCCGTGAGCAGTTGGCCAGTTCGGTGATTCGCCGCAAGACCTATGGCTACCAGGTGTTCGCCCGGCGGCGCCGGTCAAAGCAGGAAATGAAGTTGTTGGAGCAACAGGGGGACCATACGGTTATTGTGGAATTGCAGGGCAGCCTGTTCTTCGGCACCAAGGATCAACTGTTCGGTGCGCTCGAACCCGACCTCGGAAAATGTACCTATTTCATTCTGGATATGCGCCGTGTGCAGGGTGTGGATGTTTCAGTTGCGCAGGTGCTGAATCACATTCGTGAAGCCATAGCTGAGCGTAAGGGTTACCTGATTTTTACCGATCTGCCGAAAAACCTGCCGAACGGACGTGATATCGAACATTTCTTCCAACAGATGAAAATCACTACGGACAGCGAACATGTCAAGGTCTTTCCGCGGCGTGACGATGCGCAGGTGTGGGTTGAGGAGCAAGTCCTTGGGATTCAAAATCAGGCTGCGCAGGATGAGACCTTGCTTGAATTGCGTGAAATGGAATTGTTGAAGGATCGCAAAACGGAGACCGTGGCTGCGCTTGAAGCCGTTCTTGAATCACGCTCTTACAAGGCCGGAGAAAAGATTTACTCTGTCGGTGATCGCGGCGACCGGTTGTTCCTTATTCGGCGGGGTACGGTGCAAATGATGTTGCCATCGGCCGGGACGGCTGGGCATCACCTGGCCACCTATGGCCGTGGCGATTTTTTCGGAGGCCTGTCTTTCCTCGACGGTCAACCGCGTGGCAACGAGGCCATCTCGCAAACTGACACCGAGTTGTACATGTTGCGGCGTGAGGCATTTGACAAGCTCAAGGAAGAACACAGGCTATTTGCTCACAACCTGATCGAGGCGCTTGCCCGCGTGCTCTCCATGCGCCTGCGTTACGACGATATGGAGCTTGCTGCCCTGCGAGACTGACCGGCGAAGCCCCTTAAGGTCGGCTATTGGTCTATCCGTCCACCTGTTTCAGGGTTTGGTCGATTGGCATCCAGTCGACATGTTTGTCAAAAAACGCGTTGGCTTGCGGCTTGCGGTCTATTTCGCTGTCAATGCAGCCGCGCGCAATGTGCAACTCGCCGGCCCAGCGTTCTGAGCGAAAAAACAGGCTGCTGCCACACTTCCTGCAAAAACCACGTTGGGCGCCCGGAGAGGAGTCAAACCAGTTAAGTTGCCCTTCACCGTCCGTGATGCTGACCTGGTCAGCCTCGAAACCCACCCAGGTGACATAGCCGGCGCCGTGCGTTTTTCGGCACATGCTGCAATGGCAATGCGCACACCACTTGCTGGGCAGTTTTGCTGTAAAGCCGACGGCGCCGCAAAAACAACCGCCGCTCGCTTGCATATCTGTTCTCATCAACTTGTTCTCAGCCCTGGAGGATGATCCAGCCCAGTCTCACCCAGTAGGCAAGCAGCACGAAACTGCTGAAAATAAATACGCTGAACCGGTGCATGACCCGGTTGTAGGTCACGTGGATAAAACTGTGCACATATCGAGAACTGACATAGGCCCAGGCGAGTATCACCAGGATGCTGTCCTGCACCATAAGGATCAGGGTCAGCAGGATAGCGATGTAAAACAGTACCGGGGCTTCGAACAGGTTCGAGTAGTTGTCTGCGGCGCGTGCCGAGTCCGTCAACAGCGCTTTTGATTTTGAGCGGGTGCTGATCTGCTGAGGATGGATCTGTTTTGATTTCATCTCTGCGACGCGTGACCGGTACATGCTGATCATGACGATAAAGGTCAGGGCAGCCTGCGCCAGCAAGGGTAATAGCAACGGTTTGAAATACATCTTTGTCTCCAGTACTACGGGTCAACGGCACGCATATTAGCAGAGGATTGTCAGGCAGGGGATGTGCTAAAGCAACTCGACATACCCGGGTAATAAAGTAGCGGGGGCGATAACCGATCGTGAGCGTTTCGGGCTGTGAAAACATTCACTGTTATGGTTATCGCCCCCACTGCATCCAAAAGGGTTGTGCTACTCCCACAGGTGGTCAGCCCGTGACTTCGGAATTAGCCCCGTTTGAACAAAAAACTGTCTTTACCAATCGTACCCCCTGCGCTGCCGATAGGACCGGTAGCTGTCGGGCGGAGTGTAGACGGCGGCATCGATGATGGACCACAGGTGGACAACCCATCCCAGCAGGATGACCCACAACAGGATCGACATGACAAACATGAATCCCGCCAATATCCAGCGACCCTGCAACAACTGTCCGAGGCCGGGAATGAAAAAGCTGCATAAGGCTGCAATCACATTACCTGCTGAACCGCGTCCCATAATTCTCTCCTTTCGTACGTAGACCATTGCTAAGCTGTTTTATGCAGCATTCGTGCCATCCTTGTTGTTGCCTCTGTAAAAAATGCGGTAATGCTTGTGTGGCAAGCGATCCAGCTTGTCGCCGTTTATCCGTACACTGAGCTTTCTGACGAAAACTTACCGTGTGCTTGTGATGCTTTTACAAAAAATGGCGAAATACACCAACTGGAAATTACCCATTTAAAGGGGCAAATTGAATGCGGTTTGAAGCCGTCAGACGTATAATGTGCCGCAGATTTAAAGTCATCTTAAAAAGGAACTAAAAGCATGAGCTATCAACACATAAAAATCCCCTCCAGCGGCGATAAAATCAGAATTGAAAATAACAAATTGGTTGTTACCGATAACCCGATCCTGGGTTTTATCGAGGGCGACGGAATCGGCGGAGATATCACCCGTGCGTCGATGCGCGTGTGGAATGCCGCGGTCGAAAAAGCCTATGGTGGAAAGCGCAAGGTTCACTGGGCCGAATTGTTTCTCGGCGAAAAAGCGGCGGGTATCTATGATGGTAACTATTTCCCCGCTGAAACCCTGGAGGCTGTTAAAGAGCTCATCGTTTCAGTCAAGGGACCACTGACCACCCCGGTCGGCGGTGGCTTCCGTTCACTGAACGTGTCCCTGCGTCAGGATCTGGATCTTTACGCCTGTGTGCGTCCGGTCGAATATTTTGAAGGCGTCCCTTCACCGATGAAACGCCCGGAAGAAGTCAATGCAATCATCTTCAGGGAAAATACGGAAGACGTCTATGCCGGCATCGAATATGAATCCGGCACACCTGAGAACGAGAAGCTGGCCAAATTCCTGCGCGAAGAAATGGGTGCACAGTTCTTCGAAGGCGCCGGCATTGGTATCAAACCGATTTCAGCGTTCGGTTCAAAGCGCCTGGTGCGCAAGGCTATCCAGTATGCGATCGATCATAACAAGGACAGCGTAACCCTGGTTCACAAGGGCAACATCCAGAAATTCACCGAGGGTGCGTTCCGTAAATGGGGCTATGAAGTTGCGGCCGAAGAGTATGCAGACAAGACCATCACCGAAGCCGACCTGTGGGACAAGTACGATGGTAAGCGGCCGGAAGGCAAGGTGGTTATCAAGGACCGCATCGCCGATATCATGTTCCAGTTGATGCAATTGCGTCCTGCAGAATTTACCGTGTTGGCGACGACCAACCTCAATGGTGACTACCTGTCCGATGCACTCGCGGCGGAAGTGGGTGGTATGGGTATCGCTCCGGGCGCCAACATGGCCGATCACATCGCGGTATTTGAAGCCACCCATGGTACAGCTCCCAAGTATGCCAACCTCGACAAGGTTAATCCAAGTTCGCTGATGTTCTCTGGTTCGATGATGTTCGATTACATCGGCTGGACGGAAGTGTCTGCACTGATCGCCAAGGCGTTCGGCAAGACCATCAAGCAGAAGATCGTAACTTACGATTTTGCCCGTCAGATGGACGGTGCTACCGAGGTTTCAACTTCTGCTTTTGCGGATGCCCTTATCGGCAATATGTAGTCGGGGAGGCTGCTGTGGTTGCAGTTTTCGAACACACAGCAAGCTGCCTGGCGATCAAATCGCCCGAGGAGAAATGCGCCGCCGTCACCGATCTGTGGCTGGCGGTACAGACAGGGGATTTCGAGTTTGATCCAGCGACGCCGGTCACCCCGATCGGCGTCGCGGGTCGTCCCGCCAAACCGGAACTCGTAGAACCATCAAAGCTCCGCCGCCGCAGGCTTGGCAGTGAGGAGGGGCGGGCGGCGCTGGTCCACGCGGTTGCGCACATCGAATTCAACGCCATCAACCTGGCGCTCGATGCGGCGTATCGCTTCCGTGACATGCCGCCCCAATATTATTTCGACTGGATATCCGTGGCAGCCGACGAGGTCCGCCACTTTCAATTACTGGCGGCCCGCCTGCGTTCGATGGGTTTCGGCTACGGTGATTTTTCCGCCCACAATGGATTGTGGGAAATGGCCCAGCGCACGGCTGATGATTGCTTGAAACGCATGGCCCTGGTGCCCCGGGTGCTGGAGGCGCGTGGACTGGATGTCACCCCCGGAATGATCGAACGATTGAAAGCGGTGGGTGATGATGAAACCGTCGGGATTCTCGAGATCATCCTGGATGAGGAGGTCAGGCACGTGGAGATT
>DATCZY010000295.1:0-5359 GCA_036525655.1 Lysobacterales bacterium
GAAGACTCGGTTGAACTACGTATCCATTCCGTGGGTGGCTGGGGCGCCATCACCATGGGCAAAAACCTGGCAATGACCGCTGCCCAGTTGCTCGGCATGCATATCAAGGCCAACCCCAAGTACGGTTCGGAGAAGAAAGGCCAGCCGACCACCTTCTACGCGATGCTGTCGCACGAACCGGTGCGCCTGAATTGCGAACTCAAGCACGTCAACGTCGTCCTGTCCCCCGATCCGAACGTGTTCCTGCATTCAAACCCGCTCGCCGGTCTTTGCGAGGGCGGTGTGTTCATCATCCAGAGCGAGCTTTCGGGTGAAGAACTGTGGAACAGTTTCCCGAAAACTGCGCAGATGACCATACGCGCCAAGAAAATCCAGGTCTTTGCCGTTGACGGTTTCAATATCGCGCTGTCCGAAGCCTCCAACCCGGAATTGCGCTTCCGCATGCAGGGTGTGGCCTTTATGGGCGCGTTCTTCCACGCAGCGCCGCTGATGAGCACCCATGGCCTGACGCGCGAACGTTTATTCGAAGGCATCCGCAAACAGCTGAACAAGAAGTTCGGCCACCTCGGCGAGCGTGTCGTTGAAGACAACGTACGTGTCATCTCCCGCGGCTTTGACGAGGTCAAAAAGCTCGAGCTCGAAGATTTCCTCGATGAAGGACACGAAGAGTTATTGCCACTGATCCCGCACGCGATGGCCGGCATCGAATCCGCTACCGGCCTGGGTAACCAGGCTGATTTCTGGAACCAGGTCTGTGTCCAGTACAAGACCGGCAAGGATATTATCGCCGATCCGTTCACCGCCATATCCGCCATACCGGCAGCGACCTCAAGCATGCGCAACATGTCGGCGGTACGTTTCAACGTACCCGAGTTCGAAGCCGAAAAGTGCACCGGTTGTGCCAAGTGCTGGACGCAGTGTCCGGACTCCGCGATCCCGGGCGTGGTCAGCACCGTTGAAGAGGTTCTGGACGCAGCGGTCAGGACCGTATCGACACCGGAAAACCCGCTGTCACGCTTCTCCCAGCTGATCAAAAACCTTGGCAACGAGTCGCGCAAGATCATGGCGAGCGGCACGTTCAAAACCTATGCGAACGTCCTCTCGCAGGCCTACGCAACGGTTGCGGGCAAATCGAACTGGGACGCCGAGCGGCGCGCCGAAGTCGACGCCCAGTACAACCTCGTCTATGCGTCGCTTGCCGACTTCCCGCTGGCGAAAACCGCGCCTTTCTTCGATTTGCCTGAAAACAAGCAAAAGGGTTCGGGCGGTCTGCTGTCGATCACCGTTAACCCCGAGACCTGCAAGGGTTGCGACATCTGTGTGGCCGTCTGCGCCGATGGCGCGCTGAAGAGCGTTCGCCAGACAGAGGAATACCAGGAGACCCTGGAATCGAACTGGAATCTCTGGCGCAACCTGCCCGAGACCGATGATCATTTCATCAAGATTTCCAGCCTCGACGAAGGTATCGGCGTGATGTCATCGCTGTTACTGAAGCAGAGTAATTACATGTCCATGACCGGTGGTGATGGCGCGTGCATGGGTTGCGGTGAAAAGACCACCATCCACCTGTTGCTGTCAACCGTTAACGCCTTCATGACACCCCGTGTCGAAGCGCACGTCAAAGAACTGGACCGCCTGATCAAGGAACTGGATGCAAAAGCGCATACGATTCTGATCTCTGAAACGGATCTGAAGGACGTGCCCGAAGATGCCAAAGACCTTTCGGTCACGCTCAGCGGCGACAAGAAGGAGCGGGTGTTGCTGCTCCGCAAGACCATCGAGGAACTGAAAGACCTCAAGTGGCGCTACGAAGAAGGCCCGAGTGGTCGCGGTCGCGCCCATCTGGGCTTTACAAACTCGACCGGCTGCAGCTCGGTATGGGGATCGTCCTATCCCTACAACCCCTACCCGTTCCCGTGGGTCAATCACCTGTTCCAGGACGCACCTTCGGTTGCAGTGGGTATATTTGAGGGACACATGCGTAAAATGGCGGATGGCTTTGTCAGCCTGCGCCGGGCTGAAAAGTTACTTTCAGAATCCTATGATGCGGTCGAGGACGAAGCGTTTTTCGCTGACTTCGAATGGCAGCAGTTCACGGACGATGAATTCACCCTGTGCCCACCGCTGTTTGCAGTCGGCGGTGACGGCGCGATGATGGATATCGGTTTCCAGAACCTGTCACGGGTCATGGCGACCAACAAGCCGATCCGCGTGGTGGTGGTCGATACACAGGTTTATTCCAATACCGGTGGCCAGGCCTGCACCTCGGGCTTCACCAGCCAGATATCCGACATGGCCGAATACGGCATGGAGCACCATGGCAAGGAAGAGGTTCGTAAGGAACTCGCGCTGATCGCCATCGCTCACCGCGGTGTCTTCGTCATGCAGTCTTCACAGGCCACACCTTCGCACCTGATCCAGAACGTACTGAAGGGTCTGCAGGCAAGACGGCCCGCACTGTTCATCCTCAACACGCCTTGTCCTCCCGAGTGGGGCCTGGCTGATTTTGGCGCGCCCGACGCCGCCAGGCTCGCCCTGGAAAGCCGTGCAGTGCCCAATATCGTGTTTGATCCGGACAAGGGTACGACCTTCTCGGAATGTATCGATCTGGAAGGCAACCCGTCACCACACGATACCTGGACGACCTACGACCTGGCGTTTGTCGATGACAACGGTGATGAGCAAAAGCTGTCACTACCGGTCACGACGGCCGACTGGGCCCTGGGTGAGGCGCGTTTCCGCAAGCACTTCAAGAAGGCCACCGGCGACGAAGAACTGGTACCCTTCCACGAGTACCTGGAGATGGATGAGGACGAGCGTGAAAACGTCACCGCCTTCATCTATACGGTCGATGCGCAACGGCATCTGAGCAAGATGACGGTCTCCGACGAGATCGCGAAACTGGCCGAGGAACGTCTGCGCCACTGGGCACAGCTGAAAGAAATCTCCGGCCTCGACGTCTCCGACAATATGCGTGACGCGGTTACCGGCAGCCTGACCGAGGAACTGGAGTCTCGAATTGCGGCCCTGACGGCCGAATACGAGGCGAAGATTGCCAAGCTGACGACCCAGTACCCGTTGTTGATTGCCCGGAGAATGGCCGAAGGCCTGTTGAAGGGCAGTGCCAACGATACAGTCGCACAGTTGCTCGAAAAGGCTGAGAACTGGGAGGGTCCCGCTTTCCAGGCTCCGGCCGACTTCAGCATTTCAGCACCTTCCGCCACGGCAGCAGCACCGGCAACGACAGCACCCGCAGCAGCGGCCAAGGCAGCACCGGCCGCAACAGCGGCAGCGGCACCCGCCGCGGCGACTGACGAGTTCATGGGTAATGAACCCTATATCGACACGATACGGTGCACGTCCTGCGATGACTGTCTGAAGGTCAATCCGAAGATGTTCGTCTACAACGACGATCAACAGGCTTACATTGCCGACCCCAGGGCGGGTACTTTCAAGCAGCTGGTGATGGCGGCAGAGGGCTGTCCGGCAGAATGCATTCACCCCGGTGATCCGCTGAATCCAAAGGAAAAAGATTTGGATAAGTTGATCAAACGCGCTGAACCTTTCAATTGAGTCAAGGACAAGCAGGCCCTAACACTATGAGAGGTTTACCGAGTTTCAAACACGGGGTTCACCCACCGGAAAACAAGGCACTCACTTCGGGGATTCCCTCGAAGCGGTTCCCGTTTCCAAAGGAGGTGATACTGCCCCTGTCCCAACACATTGGAACGCCATCGAAAGCCCTGGTCAAACCCGGCGACCGTGTAGAACGGGGCGACGTGATCGCCGAGGCGGCGGGGTTTATTTCCTCAACCGTGCACGCGACTGCGGCCGGCAAGGTGAAATCGATTGAGCTGTGGCCACACCCCAATGGCCAGATGGTGCCTTCGATCCGTATCGCGGTGGACCCGAGTTCATCGCAGATGCGCAGAAACCGCATAGTGCCGCGTTGGCAGGATGTGAAGGAAGAGGACCTTTCCAAGGAAATTGCCAAGGCCGGTATCGTTGGTCTTGGCGGCGCCGCCTTTCCGTCACACGTCAAGCTGTGTCCGCCGAAAGACCAGCCAATAGAACTGCTGATCATCAACGGCTGTGAGTGCGAACCCTATCTCACGTCGGATCACCGCGTGATGCTGGAACAGCCGGAAAAGGTTTACGAGGGCATCCGCATTGCACTCAAGGCGTTGGGCATCACGCGCTGCGTGATCGGCATTGAGAACAACAAGCCCGACGCTATCGAAATGATGCGCAAGACCAAGCCGGCCGATCTCGACGCCACCGTGCAAGCGCTGACGGTCAAGTATCCGCAGGGCGCCGAGAAAATGCTGATCAAGGCCGTCATGGGCCGCGAGGTGCCGTCCGGCGCGCTGCCGAGCGCAATTGGCGCGATGGTCCAGAATGTCGCGACCGCGGCCAATGTAGCCGCCGTTTTCGAAACCGGTCATCCGCTGATCGAACGCATCATCACCATCACCGGCCGCGGCATACGCCAGCCGGGCAACTGGAAAATCCCCTTCGGGACAAAGCTGCGCGATGTCATCGATCACTGTGGCGGCTTGACCCCGGACGCGGCCGAAATCATCTTCGGCGGCCCGATGATGGGCCAGGGTCAAGCCAACCTCGACGTACCCATCCTCAAAGCCACGGGTGGCATACTGATCCTTTCCAGGGATGAGTGTAAACCGCAGGATATAATGCCGTGCATCCGTTGCGGCAAGTGCCTCGAGGCCTGTCCGATTTTTCTGAACCCGCAATGGATGGGGGACCTGGCAAAGGCTGAACGTTACGAGGAATTGGTCAATGATGCGCATCTGAATGATTGCATGCTGTGTGGCTGCTGCTCTTTCATATGCCCGTCCAATATTCCCTTGTCCCAATATTTTTCAATGTCAAAAATACAAATGAGAAGATTGCCCAAATCATGACTGAATTGAGCCCTAGCCTGGAAACCGGTGTGATATGAACATGGACGTGAAAATAACCGCGTCACCGCACGTTCGATCACCCGATTCGACGATTAAAATCATGTGGTCCGTGGTCTATAGCCTGGTGCCGGTGGTGGCCGCATCGATCTATTTCTTTGGCCCCAGCGCGATCCTGGTGCTGCTCGCGAGCATGGCCGGGTGCCTGTTGACAGAACGCCTGTTCGGCGCCAACCCGGGTTCTATCGCCGACGGTTCGGCAATGATCACCGGACTGTTGCTGGGTTTGACCTTACCACCGGGGTTCCCGCTCTGGATGGCTTTCCTGGGTGGTATATTCGGCATGGGCTTCGGCAAGATCATCTACGGCGGCCTGGGTCAGAATATTTTCAATCCGGCACTGGTGGGGCGCGCCTTTTTGCAGGCGGCCTTCCCCG
>DATCZY010000296.1:0-2543 GCA_036525655.1 Lysobacterales bacterium
TTTGGTTTCAGCAGCGAAGTATCGTTATTGCGCAGAGGCGCGACGCTATTGAAAGCGAGTGAAAACCCGTTTACCACGCCGGTCCGTTACACCGAAAAACCCTTGCTGAGCGGTTATGTTGGGGAGCAGCGCCTGGCCGAAATGAGCGGTCAACCGGCTGTCATCGCCGAGCGCCAGGGCGGGGGACTGGTGGTGCGTTTTGCGAACAACCCCATATTTCGCGGCTACTGGCGCGGTACAGAACGTTTATGGGTGAACTCGCTGTATTTCGGGCCGTTCGTCGGTACGACGGAACTGCCGAAATAAACGGGCCGGGAATGACTGGCGTCGTTATTGACGGCGGTGGCTCACCACCGCCCCGCCAGACGCGATCTTCATACTCACCCGGCGCAGCCAACGCCAGGCCAAGGCGAATTCCACCGCCAGGAAAACAAGACCGGACGGAACGATGACGATGGCGGACCCGGGCAGCACGATCATGGCCACGCCGACCAACAACACCGATGCGCCCAGTATCAGGGCGACAGCGCTGCGGGCCTGCTGGTAAGTCGTGACCGCCAGCTTTTCCAGCTCTTCAGCCAGCGGGGATACCAATGCGGCGCTGTCCTTCACGGATATCAACGACGCGATGATACCCACCGCCAGTATGCCGGCGATGATGGCCAGCGAAACCAGGTTCGGGATCGGATGATGGTGGACGAGCAACATCTTGACACCGACGAACGCGAGCAGGAAAACCAGGCTCATCTTCAGGTAACGGAATTTTTCCATCAGCCCAGCCAAAACAAAATAGAGGGAGCGCAGGCCGAGTATCGCGAACACGTTGGATGTAAAGACGATGAACGGGTCGTTGGTTATCGCGAAAATGGCCGGAATCGAGTCGATGGCAAAAGTTACATCGCTGGTTTCGACCAGGACCAATGCGAGAAACAACGGCGTCGCCGTGCGCACACCATCGACATGCACGAAGAAGCGGCTGCCGTGCAGCTCCGTTGTCACCGGATAAAATCGCCGTACCATGCGAACCACGAAGTTCTCCTCCAGCACGATATTGTCATGGTTAATGACCAGCATGCTGGCAGCGGAAAACAGTAATAGCCCGCCCAGGACGTAGACAATCCAGTCGAACCGCTCGATCATGACAACGCCGCCGAAGATCATGATGCCGCGTAATATGACGGCGCCGAGGATACCCCAGAACAGCACCCTGTGCTGATCTGCTAGCGGCACCCGAAAGTGTGCAAAAACCATGGCAATGACAAAAATATTGTCAACGGACAGGGATTTTTCCAACAGGTAGCCCGTGAAATATTGAATGGCCGCTTCGGCCCCCGTCAGCTGTTCGGTATCTATATCCCAGCCGGCCGGGTTGAACTCGTAGAGGTAATAGACGGCGACGTTGAAAATGAGTGCGAGCGAGACCCACACCGTGGTCCAGCCCAGTGCTTCGGGCAGGGTAACCACGTGCGCTTTGCGATGAAAGACGCCGAGGTCCAGTGCAACGATGCCAGCAATCAGCAGCAGAAAACCGATCCAGACCAGTGTGGTGAATGAGATAAGCAGTTTCGCTCCGTATACTGTGACTCAAGAGTGATTATAACCGCCTGAGCAAGATCTCGCCCACCCGCAAAGGCAGCGGTGTTTTTCGGGTCAATTCGCAACAATTTCAGCCACTGCTTGCAAAGACAGAGCGACCGGGAAAATCAACAAAATGCGAATGATTTGTATCATTATTGCCAATCTTCAACTATAAATAGACACATATATATGTAAAAACCATATTTTGAGTTGGAAAACCCAAGGAATTTAACTAACAAATACATGCCAAATGCCTGAATGTCTGCGCGGCTTATCACCGTTACAGCATTCAATCAATCGGCCTGTCGTTCGCTGCGGGGGTAGAAACGACGTGTCCATATCCGGAGTATTAAGTCGCCGAGACGTTATGTGTATCGGCGCGGAAAACCAGAATGTAACCCGGGCCCATGCCCGGGTTACGCGTATGATGCCGGGCATTATCCGCCGGTCATCGCGTGGAGGCGTGCTTTGAGTTTTTTCGCAGAACTCAAACGACGCAACGTCTTCAAAGTCGGCATCGCCTACCTGGTTGGTGCGTGGCTGTTAATCCAGGTCGCAGATATCCTGCTGGATAACATCGGTGCGCCTGCCTGGGTGTTGCAAACCATTTTCGTGGTGCTCGGCGTGGGTTTTTTCATCACGTCATTTTTTGCCTGGGCCTTCGAACTGACACCCGAGGGCGTCAAGCGCGAGAAAGAAGTGGACCGCAACCGGTCGATCGCGCCACAGACCGGCAAGAAACTGAACAACACCATCCTGGTGCTGATGGCGCTGGCCATCGGCTACCTGCTTTTTGACAAATTTTCCGCCAAACCGGGGTCAGAGCCTTTGTCTCAAAAGTCGCCGGAACAAGCTATCAGCGCCGACGAGAAAAGGACTCTGACCCCTGCAGATGCCGCTCCCATAATCAAGAGACAATCCATCGCCGTGCTGCCGTTTGATAATCGCAGCAGGAATGTCGATGA
>DATCZY010000297.1:0-2986 GCA_036525655.1 Lysobacterales bacterium
GGTTTCAAAGGTCATCGAACCCTGCCACATGGTGCTAACCCAGTTGAATACCTTCACACCGGTGGGCACGGAGATCAACATGGTGGCATACATAAAGAACAACTCGCCCTGTAAAGGCATACCCACGGTAAACATATGGTGCGCCCAAACGATGAAAGACAGGAATGCGATGGTGGCCGTTGCATAGACCATTGAACCATAACCGAACAATGGCTTACGTGAAAATGTCGGCAGGATTTCGGAGATCACACCGAAGGCCGGCAAAATCATGATGTAAACCTCGGGGTGTCCAAAGAACCAGAAAATATGCTGGAACATGACCGGGTCGCCGCCACCGGCAGCGTTGAAGAAGTTGGTGCTGAAAAAGTGATCAGTCAGCAGCATCGTTACAGCACCGGCCAGGACGGGCATCACTGCGATCAGCAGAAAGGCCGTGATAAGCCAGGTCCAGACAAACATCGGCATACGCAACAGGCGCATACCGGGTGCGCGCATATTGAAGATGGTCGCGATGATGTTGATCGAACCCATGATCGAGGAAACACCCATCATGTGAACTGCAAATACCACGAAGGCGAAACTCGATCCCGTTTGCAGAACGAGTGGCGGATAGAGGGTCCAGCCAGCAGCAGGTCCGCCGGAATCCATAAACAGCGTGGACAGCAGCATGGTGAAAGCAAATGGAAGTATCCAGAAGCTCCAGTTGTTCATGCGCGGCAGTGCCATGTCCGGTGCACCGATCATCATTGGCACCAGCCAGTTGGCAAATCCCACCCAGGCGGGCATAACGGCACCGAAGACCATGATCAGGGCGTGCATGGTTGTCATCTGGTTGAAAAAATCAGGTTCAACGAGCTGCAGGCCGGGCATGAATAACTCGGCCCTGATGACCATTGCCATGGCGCCGCCGATGAGGAACATCGTCAACGAAAAAATAAGGTAGAGCGTACCGATGTCCTTGTGGTTGGTTGTGAACAGCCAGCGGTCAAGGAAGCCGGTAGGTTTGTGGTCACCATGATCGTGTGCGTCATGGGATTCACTAATGTTTTGGTTGCTTACTTCCGTAGTCATCTTAATGTTACCTGTTGATCACTTTGAGACTTTTTCAGCCAGTTGCTCATTGACCCAGGAATCGAATTCATCCTCGGCCAGGGCAATGACTACAATTGGCATAAATCCATGGTCTTTTCCACACAACTCAGCGCACTGACCACGATAGGTGCCTGGTTTTTCTATGTTTGTCCACGCTTCGTTTACAAAGCCGGGAATGGCATCGCGTTTCCAGCCAAGCGCCGGGACCCACCATGAATGGATCACGTCATCGGCGGTGATCAGGAACTTGATCTTGCGGCCTACCGGAAGCACCAGCGGGCGGTCGACATCAAGCAAGTAGTTTTCAACGCTTTCGGGCGCAACGCCAGAATTTAGTTGGCGTGCGGCGTTGGACTCCTGGCTCAGGCTGGAGATAAAACTGATATCCTGGTCCAGGTATTCATATTTCCACCGCCATTGAAAGCCGGTGATTTTCACTGTCATTTCAGCGCCGGATGAATCTTCCATTCGCACCAGGGCCGTCGTAGCGGGGACGGCCATCGCGACCAGGATCAATACGGGAATAATGGTCCAGACGATTTCCGCTTTCGTGGAATGGCTGAATTTTGCCGCCTTGTAACCCTTGGATTTCCGGTGCAGCACGATGGATGTAAACATCACGGTGAATACGCCGATACCGATGACTACACAGACCCATAAAACAATCATGTGCAGGTCAAAGTGGTCTGCGCTCTGTTGTGTTACGCCCTGTGTCATATTGACGTTGTTACCGGTGAATGCCGGAGCGACCAGTATTAACCAGGTGGCCGCAATAATAGCCGCCAACACGGCAAGGGCGACGATGATCGTATTTTCTTTCTTCATGAAAACTCAGGCCTCAAGATAATAAACACTGTGTCCCGGGAGCGCGCCATTGTAAAATTAAGGGCATCTCCGCAAATGGTGAATCCAAAAATTTTTATTTGTTTACAAGTACTTGTAAACGCACCTGAAGTATGCGCTACACAGGCTAAAATCAGAAATTTCGGGTTTCTATATTATAAATAACTAACATTAACCGATCATTGTAGCTTTGCTGCTATTATCTCGGCAAGAGTTACAATTCAAATATTGTAATTGTTTATCTAACCCATCATCAGTTTATAGCAGTTTTGCAAGATAACTGCTTCAGTGCTTGGACTTGGTGCTTCGGGTGACTAAACTTATGCTTCAATTTTGAGTCTGTCATGTGCGTAACACCGATTGAATTGCTATAAATGCTGGGGGTCTGAAACATGTATTTGAGGTATTTTGGGCTCGATGAGACACCTTTTTCAATAACACCTGACCCGGCGTTTGTCTTTTTGAGCCCACGTCATCGTGATGCGTTGGCCCACCTGTTGTATGGAATCGGCAAGGGTGGCAGCGGTGGTTTCGTTCAATTGACTGGTGAGGTGGGCACTGGCAAGACCACATTGTGCCGCTGCCTTCTGGAGCAAGTTCCGGAAGGCACGCGTATCGCGCTATTACTCAATCCCCTGGTCACCCCTCGCGAGCTATTGGCAGCGATCAGCCAAGAGCTCGGCATAGACATCCGTAAATCGATTGACAGTACCCGTTTACTGGTAGATGGCCTGAACCAATTTCTACTGGCCGCGCATGAGCGTGGTGAGCGTGTAGTTGTTGTCATTGATGAAGCTCAGAACCTGAGTCCTGAGGCATTGGAGCAGGTCAGGTTATTAACCAATCTTGAGACCAGTAAAGAAAAACTCCTGCAAATCGTTCTTTTGGGTCAACCCGAATTGAGGGACTTATTGCAAAGACGTGCCCTGCGACAGTTGGCCCAGCGCATCACTGCTCGCTATCACCTGAGTCCGTTGGGGCCGCAAGAAACACACTCGTATATAGGGCACCGCATGCAGGTTGCGGGTGCGCAGCGGAACCCGTTTCGACG
>DATCZY010000298.1:0-4657 GCA_036525655.1 Lysobacterales bacterium
CGCATTTGAATACCTGACCGGTGACAGTGCCCGGAGCGGCGATGGCTCAGGTAATGAGAAGGATTCTGCCCCACCGGAAGGTACGCTCAATATCCAGGACCTTATAAACGCCCAGGGTGTCGGAACCACGACCGGCACGCCCCCGGTATCGAATGAAGCGGATGACAATCAAAATCCTGGCGATAACTTGCCTGAAAAAGACGGTGGCGGTTTGTAGGGCCATGCGCGACAAGGTCTGCAAGGTTTTCACCGAAAGCGAATGGAAGCTTTTCCAGGAAACCGGTGAGTTCAAGGGTTCGGCGGATGACCTACGGGACGGCTTTATTCACCTGTCCACAGAAGGCCAGGTTGCCGGGGTTATCCAGCGATTTTTCGAAGGGAAACACCCATTGTTTGTCGCTATTTTTTCAGGTTTCCAGTTTCTTCAGAGGTTAACTTGGGAGGCTTCCGCTTCAGGCGAGGTTTACCCGCATCTCTATGGTTTCAGTCTTTTTGTAAATGAAGTTAGAAGTTTTTTCAAAATAGAAAAGAGCTAAGGTATCCGTTGTATGATATGGGCCATAAAATCTAACTGAATTTCAGTTCATTTCCTTTAAAAACCTAATCGCAGAAAGGCGTACTTGATTCGCGAATGAGTCGTGAATAAACACCCTGCCAGAGCGGTGATCTCAGATAATTGGTGCGTGGCAATGTTGGGTGTTCGTATGTCATTGAACGGTTGTTTCTGAGCCTATTCACTCATAAGCCAATATTTTTAGATTTAAAAAACCCGTGCCAGAATTGACTTTGCAGACAGGTCATTGGAATGACACTTCTGTAAAGAAAAAGTAAAAGTTAAATGTTTTTTATTAAGTTCGCCTTTTACGACCATTGTCGAATAGACACCTGAAACCTTTGGACAAAATTGGCGTCGGTTTGTATACTGACTCGGCTAGGGGGTAACGGAATATAATCATCTTCTCAATGGAATGCCTGAGGTTCTCTCAGTCTCCCTCAACTCGCATTTAGTCAGAAATTATTAAATGCTGTCTTCTGAAAGATTAAAAAATCGAATAGGGAGTTTTTCTATCTGATTTAAATGCCAATCACCAGAAATGCCTACAGTTAAGGAGAGATATCTTATGCGAGCATTAAGACGCTTATTTTTAACTACATTAATCGGCCTAACGGGACTTGGAGCGGCTCAGGCCGATCTGAAGCTCGTCGATTACACCTTTAAAGCGGCGAACATTCCAGCCGCGGCAGCCAAGAGCGATGTCTACATCGTGCAAATGAGAGATAACCCGGCGATTGCCTATACTGGTGATATTTCCGGCTACAAGGCTACCAAGCCTGAAAAAGGCAAAAAACTCAATCCCAATAGTTCCAGTGTGAAAAAGTATGTAAGCTACCTGGATTCCAAGCATGATCGCGTTCTGGGTGCAGTTGGAGGCGGTGTAAAGATCTATAGCTATCATTACGCGTTGAACGGTTTTGCAGCGGTTTTAACTTCCGGGCAAGCTGAAGCATTGCGCTCCCGTGATGACGTTGTCCAGGTATGGCGCGACGAAATCCGTCAGCCGACAACTGATTCCACACCAGACTACCTTGGCCTGACTGGAGAAGGCGGTGTTTGGGACCTGCAGGGTAAGGGTGAGGATATCATCGTTGGTATCGTTGACACCGGTATCTGGCCGGAACACCCAAGCTTTTCAGACCAAAATGACTTCTCGCATGCAACCGGGTCAAGCGGCAAGCGCAACCTCGCTTATGGCCCACCACCAGCCAGCTGGAGTGGTTCCTGCCAATCCGGTGAGCAATTTTCTCAAGACAATTGTAATAACAAGGTAATTGGAGCCCGTTATTATCCCGACGGCTTTAGCGCCCATGGTCACTCCGGTCTTCAAGTCTCCGAATACCTTTCGCCACGCGACAGCGATGGCCACGGAAGCCACACTGCGAGTACAGCAGCCGGTAACGAAGGTCCAATCAATAACATCAATGGTAAAGCTGTCAGCGGTATGGCACCGCGCGCCCGTATCGCAGTCTATAAAGTGTGTTGGGAGCCCCGGGTTGGCGACGGCGGTTGTGCCAGTTCTGACTCGGCAGCGGCCATCGACCAGGCCGTGGCGGATGGCGTGGATGTCATCAATTTCTCCATTGGTGGCCCCAGCACAAGATTTTCAGGCCCGGACGATATAGCCTTCCTTTTTGCAGCAGCCGCTGGTGTGTTCGTCGCGACTTCAAACGGCAATGCGGGTCCCGGCGCACAGACGACAGGCACGCCTGCCGGCGCACCCTGGATTACCGCGGTAGGTGCATCCCAGGATGATCAGGTTTTTGCCTTGAACCTGGTTGTGACAGGTGACCTGAACGATAGTTATTTCGCGCGTGAAGGCGCTGGCGATGTCCCATTCACGTCAGATATCAGCAACGACATGGTAGTAGCAGATCCATTAAATGGCTGTGCACCTCTCACTAACGATATCGGTGGTCAAACGGCCCTGGTGATCCGCGGCGTTTGCAGCTTCAGTGATAAGTACAACAATGCAGCGGCAGCCGGTGCTACGGCCATTATCGTTTATAACGATGGCACCACCTCTGACCGGATGGACCCGATTGTGATGTCAGCCCCGGGCACCACCATACCTGGCGCCATGATCGGATTTGCCGATGGCGATCTCATTCATTCCACGGTTGCGGGTGGGGGATCCGTTACTGGAACGATCGGTCCGAGCACTACTGTCTCTCAGGACAATCGCATCGCCGACTTCTCCTCGCGCGGTCCAAATGGCGGCGCACCGGACGTCATCAAACCCGATGTTGCTGCACCGGGTGTAGGTATTATCGCAGCCGGTGGTCCCACACCCTATATTTCCATCAGCGGCACTTCGATGGCCAGCCCGCATGTGGCCGGAATCTTTGCTTTGCTCAAGGAAGCCCACCCGGACTGGTCAGCGGCGATGGCCAAATCAGCCGTCATGACATCGGCACGCCAGGATTTGTTGAAAACCCTCGGACCAGATGCTGCCGACCCGTTTGATATCGGCGCAGGCGCCATCGTTCCGGCGGGTTCCTTTAGTCCAGGTTTGGTCTATGACGCCGGATTTTTTGATTACCTGGCGTTTTCATGCGATAACAACGTACAGCTTGTTAGCGACTCCTTTTGTGCTCTACTCGAATCTGTTGGATTCCCGACCGACGGCAGCGACCTGAACCTCGCTTCTATCGGTGTTGCGGATCTCATCGGCACACAGACCGTCACCCGCACGGTAACCAGCGTATCACCCGACGGTACGACGTTCACCGCTTCTGTCGACGCACCTGCAGGTATTGACGTTGTGGTCACGCCGGACGCATTCACCCTGAACGAAGGCGAAAGCCAGACATTCACCATTGACTTCACCGTTAATGGCGCACCTGGCGGGGAATGGGCTTTTGGTGGGCTGACCTGGAACAATGATTCCGGCCAAAGCCCGGCCCGTAGCCCGATTGCCGTTAAGCCAGCACTGTTTGCAGCAACATCTGAAGTGGATGCGATTGGAACGGATGGTTCGGTCGATATCGACGTTCAGTTCGGTTACACCGGTGACTACACTGCAGTATTAAACGGTCTGGAAGAAAGCGCCCATATTTCAAACAGCATTAGCTCTGGCCTCCAGGCGTACTGCGCTGATTTACCGGCGCATACACATTTACGCTTCTCAACGTTTGATGCAGATACAACCCCCACAGGCGCCGACCTTGATTTGCGCTTGTTTTATGCTGATGACGGATGTGACGGAAGCAATCAGCTGATGTTAGTGGGATCAAGCGGTGGCGCAACTTCTGAAGAGATTGTTGACGTGGTTAATCCTGCGGCCGGAGGCTACTTCTTCGTAATCGACTATTACGCTTCCTCGACTGGCAGTATCGACTACACCGCATGGGTTCAACCTGTTTTCGGTGACAACCTGAATGCGAATGTTTCTGCTGCACCTGCATCTGCTGTTACCGGTGCCACCGGCACTGTAACAGTCGATTACGCCGGCCTGGATGCCGGTACGCGTTACCTCGGTGTCGTACAACACGAAGATGGTGTTGGTGAAATGAGCAGAACCATCATCGATATTGATACCCAGTAAGCAATAGTTTTCACCTGGCGATTAATCCAGGTTAAAATATTGGCAAGAAAAAAACGCCCGCTTATCACGCGGGCGATTTTTTTATAACCGCAATGCTCTGTTCGCACTCATTCCATGCAGCTTGCCAGCAGGAAAAGTCGCGGCACTTGAGGTCACATAAATTCCTCACCAGGCCCATAAGCCGGCTCCTGTGCGCGGTCAACGGGACAGAAAAACAACTTGCTGTTCATGCGGCCGTGATAACGATAAACCGTTCCATCGGCGTCTAATATCACCAGTACGCCAGGAACAATCGCCTGGGTGTAACTCATACCGTCTTTTGGGCAACCCACTGCGGACGAACCCCAGGTGACGGTGCGTGCCTGGCTTACCTTAATGGACCCTTTAGCGAAACCGGTGCGTTCCACAAGATCCGTTAAGGCACCGGCGACTTGTTGTTCCAGGCTCACACCGCTTACCTGGACCTTGTTGGCGCTAATCGTCATCGGTACTTCCCTGCCACCGGAAACATCCGTTTCGGGTGTGGATGTTGTTCCACCATTCTGGCTGCAGGC
>DATCZY010000299.1:0-2492 GCA_036525655.1 Lysobacterales bacterium
CCCGGACTTGAGCTTCCTTCAACCAATAGCGTTGCTCTTGGTCTCAGTCCAGCCCTACGCCCGGGCACACCTGCCCTGCGTCGGATTCCGGAATACGGGTACAGTCAGAGGGTTAGAGGACTGAGTGTTGGTGTGTGAAAAACTGTCACAAAAAAAACGGACCCTTTGCAGGGTCCGTTTCTTTTAACCGGTCCTGGAAGCCGGTTTTGCAAAGCTATCAGAAAGCGTATTTCGCTGAGAATATGAAGCGAGACATGTTTCCGTCATTACCACTTTCAATTTCACGATCGGCATACAGAAACTCCAGGCCGAAGTCGAGCTTGGGCTGTGGGCTGTAAATGATATTGGCATGGTAGCTGGTTGCATTCTTGGTGGCACTCGTACCGGTCAGAGCGGTATCGTTGTCGATTGCCAGGTAACCAACGGTGAAGTTACTGCGCCATTGGTCATTCCAGAGGTGACGGTACGAGCCGAATACGCCGGTTTGATCAATGGCACTCAAGTTACCATTTTCATCAATAACAGCGCCGTTAGAGGTATTCAGACCTATGTAACGTCCGATACCCTGTCCCCAGGAGGCCATCCAGCGAAAATCATCCTTGTTGGCGAAATCAAATTTTCCGGACACGCTGATTGAATAACTGGTCGTGGAATCATTGATGTTCATGCCGCCTGAGGGACCTTCATATCGCAGTTGCCGAACCATACCGGCGGCTGTGAATGAACCCCAGTCACCTTTCAGGTTATAACGCAATACAACGTCCGGCACCTTGTTATCATCCGTGACTATACGGCCACCGCCACCGTAAGGTGTAATGGTCGATTCCGGGTTTTCAAAGGCGACCTGCCAGTTACCGTTGGTATAACGAATCATGGCCTGGCGACCGAATATGGTGGATTCGGCCGGACCTACGAAGTCGAGGTTCTCAGGCAGTGCACCAACATTGAAGAAAGTCATCCATGTCTGACCGAATAACCACTTATTATAGGTTACGAAGGCATGCCGGACGCGCGGCGCATACGAATTGGATATACGCTCGTCACCCTGGCCGGACAGCATGAAGTCCATCTCGAAGAATGTGCCAAGTTTGGCGCCGTTATCGAGAACATGGTCGCTGCGGAAGTTGATGCGTGATTCCTTGGCTTGGAAGTCAAGGTAGCTTTCTCCGTTCGCACCATCCGGGCCCACCGGGACCGTTGCGGGAATATAGAACTCCCTGCCGGCACCACTGTATGAGCCACTGCTGTAGTCGCTGAACATGGTGTCGAGCTTGATGTATCCGCCGAATTTATAGCTGTGCTTGTGTACTTTTTCTGCGACGCCGGCTTCGTGATCGCCCAGCATGGCGGTAATTCTGGCTTCAGCGGCCTGTTCAGCCTTTGCTTCGATGGCTGCGGTATCGACGGTTGCTGCCGGTTTTTGCTGGTTTTGCAGCAACTGGTGAACCAGGGCCTCAAGTTCAGCAATGCGTGCCTCGAGCGCCTCGGAGTTGTCCCCGTCTGCAAAGGTACTTCCTGACCAGCTACAGCCTATTACTGCCGCAATAGACAGGCTCAATAAGGTTTTTCTTAAAGATTTTTGGGCCATGATAGCCTCTCCTCTAATCTAATGGGTGTGTGCGATCGTAATGATGCTTAAGAATGATGTCAGAATGTATTAGTCTTTGGTCTAATGAATCATTATTATCTTTGGATCAATACCTCTCACTTGAGCAGGCGCCACCCACTTCCCCGGCATTGTTGTCGAGCATCATTTCGACCAAGGTCTAATGGGTGACATCCCCGTTTGGGTGCGAAAATCAGAGACCAGTACAGGCAGGGTACATCGTATGGATAGACTTTTTCGGATCGCCACTGGTGCCACTCAGATGTGCCGGCTGAATGTATTATTATTCAGGGCGACACGGCGGCCGGTTGACGTTCGCGAAGGTTTCCGCCCAGAGTGAAGCGCTGATGGCAAACCGATTAATTGCATTACAGGCCGAAAAGGTGATCGTCGCCGACGATCACCCGTTGTTCCGCACGGCGATCAAGGAAGCCCTCCAGGCCAGCCAGGGCAAAACCACTTTTCTCGAAGCCAATTCATTCGAGACCCTGCAGGTACTCGTCGATGAAAACCAGGACGTTGACCTTGTGCTGCTCGATCTGCACATGCCGGGCGTAAGTGGTTTTGCAGGTCTGGTGTATTTGTGCAAGCGTTATCCCAGCGTTCCTGTGGTTATCATTTCGGCCAATGAAGACCCGGTCGTCATCCAGCGCGCCCTGGATCATGGCGCCGCCGGTTTTATACCCAAGTCCTCCAATATCAAGACGATTACCAGTGCCATCAACGATATTTTGATGGGGGAGATATGGGCGCCGGTTTCAACGCAACCCAATTTGCCGGGCAAAAACGTCTCCGAACTGGCCCTGGCAGAGCGTATGGCCCAGTTGACGCCACAGCAATTCAAGGTTTTGATGATGGTTTCACAAGGTATGCTGAATAAACAGAT
>DATCZY010000300.1:0-5361 GCA_036525655.1 Lysobacterales bacterium
GGAAAAGACTTGTCCGCGTTTTTGATTTCGGTTTCAGAGGGTAAGTCCAGGTAGTTAAGGTCATTGTGTGTCAGGGGCAAACGGACTTCGGCGGTATCGATGGCAAAGGTGACCCCAAGACGCGTACCCAGTGTGACATACTGGCCGATATCCACCGCCTTTTGTCTGACCAGGCCATCATAGGGGACGGTGATAGAAGTGCGTTCAAGGTCGCGGCGCGCCTTTTGCACATCGGCCTCGGCAGCGCTCACGTTGGCCTTTGCGTCCGCCATCTGCGGTTTACGCAAAACCAGGTCAGAAGGCTGCCCTTGCTTGCCCATGTTGATCCAGTCTTTCAGGGCCTGCTCCGAGCGTGCGGTTTCATCTGCCAGTTTTGCCTCTCTCGAGGCCAGGGCGGCCTGAGCGCGTTTTAACGCCGCTTCGTAATCGCTCGGATCGATCTGCAGCAGTATCTCGCCTTCGTGAAAAAAACCACCGGCGACAAACTCCGGGGCGACGGATACGATCTTTCCGGATACCTCCGAGACCAGCGTGGTTTCGGTGCGGGGCCTGACCGTGCCCTGCGATTTGATGACGAAGTTCAGCGACACGACCTCGGCATCGATGGTCTCGACCAGCACCGCCTTGACGGCTTCGGGTTTGCGTTCAGCGCTTTTCGATTTTTGCCAGGCCACCAATCCGACAACCACCAGCACGGAGCCGAAGATTAATATCAGTGGAAGCATGAACTTGAAAAATTTTTCCATTCCCCTATAACTCCCCGATACCTCCTAGAAGGTACATTTTATATCCGGAGTCGAATTATCCACTTTGAGCCCCCATTAGTCATGGGGAAATTTAAGGGGTTTCAAATCCGCGCAATTTCAAGTACTTTCAGGAGCGCTAATGCAAAGCCGCTGCCAGCGGGTACAATAACCGGCCGGTCACCGGCAAGTGCTGGTGATCAAAATTGGTATGTCATGGAAATAATTTAATGGGAATAGTTTTAAAAACACCGGAAGAGATCGAAGCCATGCGCGTCGCAGGGCATTTGGCTGGCGATGTGCTGAGAATGATCCGGGAGCACGTGCGTGCCGGGGTTACAACTGGCGAGCTGGATGATATCTGTCACGCCTATATCACAGAAGTTCAGCAGGCGATCCCCGCCCCATTGAATTACCGCGGTTTTCCAAAGTCAATTTGCACCTCCATCAACCAGGTGGTTTGTCACGGTATTCCCGGTGATAGAAAGCTCAAGAATGGCGACATCATCAATATAGACATCACGGTGATCAAAGATGGTTGGCACGGGGACACGAGCAAGATGTTCCTGGTCGGGGAACCCACGGTGCGTGCCAGGCAGCTATGCGAGATAGCGCGCCAGGCGATGATTACGGGTATCAAGATGGTCAAACCGGGTTTGCGCCTGGGTGATATTGGCCATGCTATCCAGAGTTATGCCGAGGGGCAGGGCTGCTCGGTGGTACGCGATTATTGCGGCCACGGCATCGGCAAGGTGTTCCACGAAGACCCGCAGGTGCTGCATTACGGCCGCCCGGGTGTCGGCGAATTACTGGTTCCGGGCATGGTATTTACCATCGAACCCATGATCAACCTGGGTAAAAAGGACACCCGCCTGCTCGCCGACGGCTGGACCGTGCACACCAGGGATCGCAGCCTTTCTGCGCAGTGGGAACATACGCTGGCTGTGACCGAGGATGGTTACGATGTGCTGACCCAGTTGCCGGGTGATGAGCTTTGAGCCCGTTTATCACCCGTTAAGACCATTAGTGCAACACCCTTGAAGACACGTCGGGCAAACCAATGAAAATACGATTACGGGGGCTCTTGTCCAAACCTGCAGCAGCTGCAGGCTGCCTGGATGAAGGGCTGTTAAACAATCCCGCCGCCCAGCCGGGCCCCGCTCAAATGATCCAGACCCTCAAGCGCGCATTGGGTGATGCGGATGCGTGCCTGGGCAAAAAATTCCACGCGAAAGAAGATGTCAACCAACTGGTCAAGGCCCGTGCCTGGGTGGCCGACCAGTTGATACTGTACGCGTGGAATAACCTGATTCCTGCCGATGAAAATATTTCACTGGTTGCCGTTGGCGGTTTCGGCCGTGGCGAACTCCACCCGCATTCCGATGTTGACCTGCTGATCCTGTTGGCCGAGTCGCCACCCTCTACCGAACTGCGCGCCGCCATTGAAGCTTTTGTGACCTTGCTCTGGGACGCCGGTTTTTACCTCGGTCACAGTGTGCGTACCGTTGAAGCCTGTGTTTCGGAGGCAAAAAAGGACATCGCCACCGCCACCAGCCTGATGGAAAGCCGTCTGCTCAGTGGCAGCAAGGCGATGATGCTGGAAATGCTGGATGCAACCGCCGCCGACCAGGTCTGGTCCGCCGCGGAATTTTTTGATGCCAAGTTTGCCGAACAGCTCAAACGCCACGAGCAATACCACGATACGGGCTATAACCTGGAACCCAATATCAAGGAAGGCCCGGGTGGATTACGTGACATCCAGATGATCGGCTGGGTCGCCAAAAGACACTTCAACACCCAGTCCCTGCACACACTGGTCGAGCGTGGCTTTTTGACCGAGAGCGAACTCCAGGATTTGAAAGACGGCAGAACGTTCCTGTGGGAAATCCGCTTCGCCCTGCACCTGCTCGCAGGACGCGGGGAAGATCGCCTTTTGTTCGAGTTTCAACGACAGATCGCCGAGCATTTTTACCCGCCCGATCCACGGCAGCATCCCAATGCGGGCGTTGAACGGTTCATGCAGCGCTATTACCGCACGGTGATGCAGAACGAGCGGCTCAATGAAATGCTGCTGCAGTTATTCAATGAAGAGTTACTGCCTCAGGAAGACCTGCCATCGGAAGACCTGGGTGAGGACTTCAAGTTGTCGCAGGGTTTTCTCGAAGTCTCGGATGACGAGTTGTTCGAGCGCCGGCCGGTGGCGATGATGGAACTGTTCGTGTTGTTGGCAAGATACGAACGGCTGAGGGGTGTGCGGGCATCGACGATCCGCCTGATCCGGGACAACCTGCACCTTGTGGACGAAGCTTTCCGTGCCGATCCTTTGGCCCGGCAGTATTTCTTCGAACTGTTGTGCCAGCCCAGCGGTATCTATACGCAATTGCAACGCATGAACCGTTACGGTGTGTTGGCCGCTTTTATTCCGGCGTTCGCAAATATCGTCGGCCGTATGCAATTCGACCTGTTCCACGTTTATACCGTGGATCAACACATCCTCTTCGTGGTCAGAAACCTGCGTCGCTTCGCCTATGGGAAATACCTTACTGATTTTCCCCACGCCGCCGGCATTTTCCAGCAGATCGATCATCCTGAAATTCTCTACCTGGCTGCCCTTTTCCACGATATTGCCAAGGGCAGGGAAGGTGATCATTCCACGCTTGGCGCGCAGGACGCACTGGATTTTTGCCGCGACCTGCCGATGAAAGAGGAACATGCAGTGCGTGTAGCCTGGCTGGTCGAGCAACACCTGGTCATGTCCCAGACCGCACAACGCAGGGATATATCCGATCCCGAAACACTGAGGGGCTTTTGCGAGCTTGTCGCCACGCAGACCCGGCTGGATTATCTTTACCTGATCACGATTGCCGATATTGCGGCGACCAGTCCCAAGTTGTGGAACAACTGGAAGGGCAGCCTGCTGTGGGAGTTGTACCGCATGACGTCACGGGCACTGTCAGAAGGCAGTTCGAATATTTTCGATCGTGAACATCAAATTCAACAATCCAAAACCGAAGTACGTGAACGCCTGCTTGCAAAGGGACTGGGTTATGCCGCGGTCGAAGCCCTGTGGGACAGCCTGCCACATAATATTTTCCTGAGCTATTCCTGGGACCAGCTGGAGTGGACCGCCTCGACCGTGCTTCAACCTCCGCCAGAATGTCCGGTACTGGTGGCCATCCGCGAAGTCGAGGAAAGCGGCGTCAGCGAATTGTTGGTTCATGCGCCGGATTACGATGGCCTTTTTTCTGCGGTGACAGCGGTCATCGATGAACTTGGTATCGATGTACTGTCGGCACGCGTTGCGACCACCTCCGCGGGTAAGAGCTTCGATCTGTTCCAGTTGATGGACAGCAACGCGCAGGTGTTGAATGAGGTCGATAGCGAGCGCTTGAAGTCGCGTTTGTGCCGGATCCTGGCGGATGCCGCGGTGCCCAAACCGGTGGTTCGCAGGCTGCCTCGGCGGTTACGTCCATTCAAAAGCGCACCGGAGATTCACTTTTCGGCGGCACAGGGCGGTGAAAGAACTTTGATGGACCTGGCATGTTCCGACCGGCCGGGGTTATTGTCGGATATCTCTGCTGCGATGGTTACTTGCGGTATTCGTATTCACGACGCGAAAATCACCACCATGGGCGACCGCGTGGAGGATGCGTTTATTCTCAGTGACAAACAAAATGCGCCTTTGAGCAGGGAAACGCGGGCGTTGTTGTTAAACACTTTAATCGACAAACTGGGATAGGGACCGCCGCTTATGAACCCCGTGAATCAATTGCACAAGCAACGCGAAATCATCGAGGCGGCGTTTGAACAGCGCAAAATCATCACCCCGGAATCCGCAGCGCCGGAACTCGTTGCAGCCATTGAAGCTTCGATCGCAGGCCTGGAGGAGGGCGCCTTGCGGGTTGCCGAACCCGTCGATGGCGCATGGCGTGTCAATGAGTGGTTGAAAAAAGCGGTGTTGCTGTATTTCCGCGTGCGCCACAACCAGGTGATCGAGGGTTCTGCGTCGCGTTATTTTGACAAGGTGCCGTTGCGCTGGGCGCAGGGCGCTGATGACGACATCAGCCGCTGCGGGGCCCGTATCGTGCCGCCGGCAACCGTCCGGCGCGGCGCCTTTGTCGGCCATGACGCGGTGCTGATGCCGTCCTATGTCAATATTGGCGCCTACGTGGGTGCCCGCAGCATGGTCGATACCTGGGCGACGGTGGGTTCCTGCGCGCAAATTGGCGAACACGTGCACCTCTCCGGTGGTGTCGGTATCGGCGGTGTGCTCGAGCCGTTGCAGGCCACGCCGACCATCATCGAAGATGATTGTTTTATCGGCGCCCGTTCAGAGGTGGTCGAAGGCGTGATCATCGGCAAGGGCAGCGTGCTGTCGATGGGTGTTTATATCGGCAAGAGCACGCGAATCTACGACCGCGAGAGTGGTGAGATCATGTACGGGCGCGTGCCGGCAGGTTCGGTGGTGGTGCCCGGCAGCCTGCCGGCCAAAGATGGCAGCTATGCGATGTACGCGGCCATCATCGTCAAGCGTGTGGATGAGAAAACGCGCTCGAAAACCAGTGTTAATGAACTTCTCAGAGCGAGTGTTGAGTCCTGAAATGTTAACTGTCTACGG
>DATCZY010000301.1:0-4759 GCA_036525655.1 Lysobacterales bacterium
GTGTCACCAGCATCTCTTCGAGCAAACGGTAAGCCTGTTCAGCCAGACTGACGTTTTCGTTTGGTGGCTTGAGGACGGCGCTCATACCACCGGCCGGTGCGCCAGCGCTTGCTCCAGTATCTGCCGGACGCGCTGGGCTTCCGCTTCACTCAAGGCCAACCTGGGGGAACGCACACGCGCCGACCCAACCCCCATCAGTTCCTCGACCAGCTTGATCTGCTGGACAAACTTCGGTCCGATGTCCAGACCCAGCAATGGCAGGAACCACTCATAAATCTCCCTCGCCTCGGCCCACTTACCGGCACACATCAAATCGTATATGCGCACGGTTTCCCTGGGGAAGGCCACGACCAGGCCTGCCACCCAGCCGTCCGATCCTAAGGTGAAGCTCTCGAAAGCCAGGTCGTCAACACCACAGAAAATAGAATAACGATCACCGGTCAGACGACGGATTCGCGGAATCCTGCGGGTATCGGCCGACGATTCCTTGATGGCGACGAACTTCGGATTTGAAGCCAGCGTTGCAAAATCTGCGGGGCTCAGGTCCGTGCCATAGGCCACCGGGTTGTTATAGAGCATGATCGGCACATCGGAAGCATCGGCGACCTCGTGCAGGTAGCTCAGGGTCTCGCGCTGGTCACTGGGGTAACGCATCGGCGGCAGCAGCATGAAACCATCGACACCCATTGCCTCGGCCCGGCCCGCGTAGGAAATGGCCTGGCGCGTGTCGGATTCGGCGATACAGGACATCAGCGGAACCCGGCCATCGACCCGCTCGATGAAAAACTCGGTCAGCTGAAGTTTTTCATCCATGTCCAGCGTCGAGTTTTCACCCAGCGAGCCAAGAATGATCACACCGTGCACACCTGCGTCCAGCTGAAACTCCAGGTGTTTGGCCATGGCTTCGAAATCCAGACTCAAGTCGGCCTTGAACTTGGTTGTTACCGCAGGAAAAACGCCACTCCATCTTTGTGTATTCATTATGTATTCCATTTTTTCCAATTGATATATTACTAATATATCAGTAAAGTATAATATCTGTTTGCTTGTTTTTACAAGTTTAATCCGCAGGAGTAACCTCACCCGCTTGCCGGGTACGTATGGATCAGGTCGATGAACCCCAAATGCCAGGGACTGTTGAAGCCCCGGTTCCATGCGTCTCCAACGGATGGCTGATGACAAGCGGCAGGAATAAATTGCATCAGGCGGGCTTATTGATATCATGGCCGATATCACCGCGGAAAATCGCTATCCGATGAATTCAAAGTTCCTTACTCCGTCTTTCAGACTGCGCGCCATCGGCAGTAAAACTCCGTGACCTTACCCTCCCCGCTCATCGGCATTCTCGGCGGCATGGGCCCCCAGGCGGGTTTGGACCTGGCGGAAAAGATCATCAACCTGACCCGTGCGGAAAGCGACCAGGACCATGTACCCTTTATCCTGTTTTCCCTTCCCAAAATGGTTTCGGACAGGACCGCTTTTCTGCTTGGCCGGCAGCAAACAAATCCAGCCTTCGCAATCGCCGAGCAATTTGAGAAGATGTCCACGCTGGGTTGCACGATAGCGGTCATGGCGTGCAATACGGCACACGCCGGTCCGATATTTGATGTCGCTCTGGATTTGCTGGATCAAAAAGGTATCAAACTCAGAATCCTGCACATGGTCCGGGAAACGGTTGCCCACATCCAAATGACCCGCCCGCGGATCAAGCGGGTTGGAATACTTGGAACCGAGGGTACTTACCAGACCGGTCTATATGATCGAGCGCTCGAAAACGCGGGACTTGAGGCCATACTGCCAGCTGCCGAAATCCGCAAGAGCATTCACGACGCCATCTATTCAACCGACTTTGGCATCAAGGTAAGTACCAGCGTTGTGTCCGAGCGGGCTACCAAATATGTGCACGAGGCTGTTCGTCACCTGGTAGAACTCGGCGCCGAAGCCGTCATACTCGGTTGTACGGAATTGCCACTCGCGCTCAAAGACAACCAGGTAGACGGGGTACAGATCGTGGATCCCGCCAGGATCATCGCAGAAAAACTGATTTTTGAAACGTATCCGGAAAAACTTGCATTGCCGGGTTGAGTTGAGACCCTGGCATTTTCCAGGATAAAAAAAACCGGCACAAAAAGCCGGTTTTTAATTTGAATTGATCTGGGCCGTCAGTTTTTTCGAATCTTGATGGAACCGTTGACCGTGTCGATGTTGAGCCTGGCGCTGCCGCTGCCAATTTTTCCGTTTAGATCGCTGCCGACAAAGCCCTTGTCGGTTTCCAGTCCGAAATCACTGGCATTGATGCCGCCGTTGAGCGTATCTGCGCTGATTTCCACATCAGCATTTTCAGGCAGGTGAATCGTTACACGTCCATTGACGGTTTCCACCTTTACACGTTGTTGTTCGCCAAGCATGGCGAACCCGGCATCGATACTGCCATTGACGGTCGAAAGATCGACATCACCCGCCAGGTCGCTGATTTCAAGATCACCATTGACTGATTCGGCGACGACCTTACCGGATACGCCACTGATATTGACATCACCATTGACCGTTTCAACCGAATCGAGCCGCGTGCTCAGCGGCACGATGACCTCGTATCTGACTTCGCCACTGTTGTTACCATAGGAGAACCAGTTATTGGACTCACCCAACTCTGTTTCCACGGCAACTTCGGTAGCGGAATGCGTGATCTCAATTTTGATTTTATCCAGGTCTTTCTGGTTGTCAGCTTTTTTGATTGCAATGATCTCAACGCTATCGCCACCACCCCCGGTAACAACGACTGAACCATTGACATTGGATAGACTGAAACGACCGCCTTCGTCAAGTTTGAACGTGAAGGTTTCCTCTTCCGTAACGCTCGCAAAAAGGCTGCCGGTTGCCAGCAAAGCCATGACGAAAGCAAATGTCCTGAATTTCATGATGTGCATCCTCTGATTTGTCTATAGTAAGGTATATAGTGTGTTTGATGCTTGTGGAATCAAAGAGGTTTAAAGCGTTTTTCGGTTTGGTGTAGAGTATATTTTATATTGCATTAACAGGAATCGACATCGATGCATCAGGAAAAGCGCAAGGCAGCATTACGAATCCGGCCTATCGAG
Organism: Lysobacterales bacterium; assembly: GCA_036525655.1. Classification (GTDB taxonomy): domain Bacteria; phylum Pseudomonadota; class Gammaproteobacteria; order Xanthomonadales; family SZUA-36; genus SZUA-36. The sequence continues at coordinate 3,099 of DATCZY010000301.1, forward strand.
AAGAACGATAACGCCGTGGTTGCAGACATCATTCGCCTGGTGATGACGGAATTCGAGGCCATTGGCTGCGGATTCTCGTTCAACGATACCGAGGTGGACGATATGTACAGCGCATATGCGCCGGACCGGTCGGCATTCTTCGTGGTGGAGCTCGATGGCCGCGTTTTGGGTTGCGGCGGATTTGGACCACTGAAGGGTGCAGACGAAGATACCTGCGAATTGCGCAAAATGTATTTCAAATCTGAACTGCGGGGCCTCGGAGTCGGTACCCGACTGTTAAACCTGTGCCTCGAAGAAGCTGCGAAGGCGGGTTTTCGGCAGTGTTACCTCGAAACCATGGACAGCATGGAACAGGCGCGTCGTCTTTACGGCAGACATGGTTTTAAATACCTGGAACACCCCATGGGAAACACCGGCCATACCAGTTGTGGAACCTGGATGGTGAGAGAACTGTAGTTACGCTCGAGGCCCCCGAACCACAATTCTTTATTGCCGCGCTTTATTTTTGCCAGGCCTTAACAAACAAATAATTTTCAGCATGGCGCAACAACCAGCAGACCTGGTCGTTGCGCTTCAATCCACAATGGGTTTGCAGTTATCGAGCGGGAAAAAGCGCCACCGGTTTTGTTTCACCCATCATCTGCTGACGCACCAGTGGGATTGGCGGGCCACCATAGCTCAGGAACGTATCGTGAAACTCGCGCCATGCGGTTCTGCCGCCGCGGGTGGCGGTCCAGTCGTCACGCAGGCGCTTGATCATCAGTTTGCCCATGGTGTAATTCAAATAAGCAGGATCATAAGTGCCGCGGGCAGCCTGTTGAATGGCCGTACCCTCGCTCTGAAACGCTTCCTCTATGAAAAACCTTTTTGAGTCTTCAACCGACCAGCCCCTGGTATGCAGACCGATGCTTGAAAGGAAACGCGCATCACGCAACAGGGCATTGCTGATCTGGCCGATGCGGGTTTCCGCATCGCCATCACGTAAACCGGCCTCGATCATCATCTCCTCGGTGTAATGCGCCCAACCCTCGGCAAATGCATAACCGACAAATACGCGGCCATAGAAAAACGGCGCGCGGTTGGCGTGCAGGAAATTCAGAAAGTGACCCGGCCATACTTCGTGAACCGAGGTGAATAACAGGTCGGCCTCACCGGCAATGTAATCGGCCTGCACATCTTCAGGCCAGGCCGGGTTCGGCGGCGAAATATAGTAAACCGACGGCTGGTTCTTTTCCCAGGCGCCGGGGATATTGATATAGGCGAAATTGGAGCGTGCATACGGCGGCGCCTCGTCGACCTTCGCCTCCTCGGTGCCGGGAATGCTGACCAGGTCCTGCTGCACGATGAATTCGCGGGTTTCCTGCAATTGCTGACGCGCAGTCTCCACCGAGTCTTCCTTTGGTTTGTTGCTGCTCATCTTTGCAAAACAATCCTGAATGCTGCGGCCCGGTGCATATTCGTCACAGGCTGTTTTCAGGTTCTGCAGGTTACGCGCCATATCGGCGCGGCCAATGGCCTCGAGTTGATCCAGGGGGATATCAACACGTTCGGTATCCCGCAACAGATCCCTGTAAAGATCCGCGGACAGCCGCGCGCCGGATGTCCCAGCGCCCCCATCGGGAGTAAGGTGATCTAGAACCCGTGTTCTTCTTCCAGGTGCT
>DATCZY010000302.1:0-2565 GCA_036525655.1 Lysobacterales bacterium
CATCGACTTTGCCGAGATTCATCAGGGCGATGGCACGGAGGTACTGGAAACCTATGTGCCCGGGTAAGGTTTCGAGTGTTTGATCAGTCTGCTTAAGCAGACCGGAAAAGTCACCTCGAACATACATGGTTTCCCTTTCAGCCCTGCGTGTCCATTGGGCGTCGGCGCCGCGGTTCTGGGCTACCTTTAGCCAGTGAGCGGTCAGGTTTTCATCGTTCAGTCGAAGACCGGATTCCACATTTCTAAAGGCCATGTAGATATCACCCGGTCTTAAACGGTGCGCGTTACGGTACATGGGTATCGCATTTTGCGGTAATCCTTTTTTCCGGAACAGGTTGCCCCATAATTCATAGGGTGTCGGATCTTCGGGGTTGGCGGCCAGGAATTCCTGGATGACTTTCAGGCTGTCGTCATATTGCAGGGTATAGATCAACTCATCGGCCACCGATCTGCGTACGCTGTAGGAAAGCGGATCGGTATTCATGGCACGGTCGGTCATACGCATCGCTTCGGTGATCCTGAATTGGTTATTCAAACTGTCCCTGTACTGGAGCATGGCGCCGACATAGTTTGGATTGACCTGCAGGGCTTTCAGAAAGTGGGCTTCCGCCTCACGATGATGGTTAAGGTTCCACAGTAACAGGCCGATGGATGTGTGGGCTTCCGGTGAATCGGGGTCGATAGACAAGGCTTTTTCAGCGGCTGCCCGCGCGAGCTGGTAGGCTTCTCCCATTGGCAGGTTACCGAAATTGGCGAGGAAGATGTAACCGTCCGCCAGGCCGCTGTAAGCCGCTGCAAAAGACGGGTCAATTTCCAGTGCCTTGAGAAAGTATTCATTGGCGCGTTTAAAATTCTCTTCGGAATATTCGCGGGTGTGATGACGGCCGAGCAGGTACAGGTCATAGGCGGCAAAATTGTCGGTTGCGGTCGTGCTGGTGAGCGGTTTTGCATCGTGGCCGAGCAGCGGCAGTTTAAGGGCGTCGACGATGGCCTTGGCGATCTCGTCCTGTACTTCGAAGATGTTGTCGAGGTCGCGGTCGTAGGTTTCCGACCACAGGTGGAAGCCGTCATCGACCTTGATCAGCTGCGCCGTGATACGCGCCTGGTTGCCGGACTTGCGCACCGAACCTTCCAGGACGTGGGCGACATGCAGTTGTTCGCCGATTTCGCTGATATCTGCTTCGGACTTCTTGAATTTGAATGAGGAGGTGCGCGCGGCGACCTTGAGGCCATCGACCTTAGCCAGCAGGTTCAGCAGTTCTTCGGATAAACCATCGGAGAAATACTCGTTATCCGCGTCGGCGCTCATGTTGACGAACGGCAACACGGCGATGGATTTATCGATCTCCTGTGCTTCGACAAGCGCCGTTGTGCCCGCCGCGGCAGGCGCTGCCGGTTGCGGCGGCGTTGAATATTTATCCCACGCAAAGTATCCCAGCGCCAGTAACAGGATCACGATAATGCTGCGGTCGAGTTTACGGCCCGTCACGTTGGCAATTGACTGGCTGCGGTCTACTTCGGATTCGCGTTTGACACCCTCTGGCGTCAGCTCAAACGCCCAGGCAAAAAACAATGCGATGAAGAAACCCAGCGCCAGCACGACGAACAGGGTTTTCATCACCCAGTCCGGCGCGCCGATGTTGTCGATCAGCAGATCGGCAATCTGCGCCAGCAACCAGGAACCAATCAGGTAGGCGATACCTACGCGGAACACGTTTCTGCGTTTGAGTTCGCTGAAAAAGCTCATAGGCTGCCCCCGGCTTCCAGTTGTGCGAGGTGGTCACGCTGGCGCTTGAGTTCCGCCCTGGCTTTTTCGTCCATTGCGGCGAATCGCGGGTGTTCCCGGAGTATGCGCAATTCGGGGTTGGCGACTATGAGCAACCAGTTACGCAGCACATGCTGGTGTTCCAGTGAGATTTCCAGCGCATCCAGGGATTTTTCAACTTCACCGAAATAGGCGAAACACTCCCAGCCTGGATACCTGTCAGCGTGCAGAATATAAAGAGGCGCTGTCTGTTCCCAGTAATTGGCCGCATAGGTGAGCAAATCATTCCCCAGCTCTTCATCACCGGTGCGTATCAGGGTCAGACCTACGATGCAGGCATTATCATCGCCTTCATTCAAAATGTCCGGCCATTGTTCAGGTTCAAAATATTCAGGTCCGAATTTGGATAAGATTTCGCGAGCTTGTTCAAAGGCTCCAGACTTGGCCAATATGTCAAAGGCGCCTCTTTGCGCATCCCGGCTATTGGTTTTACGCGCAAGGAATAGCCCCTCTTCTTTTGAAGCGGCGTAGCGGCCCTGGAGCCTGGCCAGCCTGGCCCTGACACGCGGTAAAAGCTCGTTTTGGGCATCCAGGGCTTCCATTTTTGGATAAACAGACTGTGCGCTTTCGAAGTCACCCAGGCTGGACCAAAAATAATGCTCGGACGCCAGCGAGCCAAACCTGCCCGGATCAACACGCGAGGCAGCCTGGTTGAGGATGAGGGCTTCATCAAGTTTGCCAAGGCCTTCACTATAAAGATTCCATGCCATGTTGTTCATAGCCGATGAAAAATCCGGGTA
>DATCZY010000303.1:0-10297 GCA_036525655.1 Lysobacterales bacterium
TAGAGGATGACCCGGGCACCGATGAGACCGAAGAAAACAACAACGGCAAGGACAATGCGGGCCATGGCTCCCATGTCTCTTCGATCGCGGCCGGTAACCCGCTCAGCGTTACCCTCAAAGGCGCGCCTGCTTTAATGGGTGGTGTCGCGCCCAATGCCAACATCGTCAGTTACCGTGTCTGCTTTATTGGAGATGCTTCAGATCCTGATGATGATGGTTGTCAGACCTCTGCCATCTACAGTGCGATCGAACAGGCCATTACCGACCAAGTGGACGTTGTTAACTATTCAATTGGTACCGACGTAGACGATCCATGGCATCCCGGTTCCACAACCCTGGCCTTTCTCAACCTCAGGGCTGCCGGAATTTTTGTCGCAACTTCAGGCGGTAACGCCGGGCCCAACGCCGGCACCATTGGTTCCCCCGCTAACGCACCGTGGATCGTTGCCGTTGGCAATGCAACGCATGACCGGGTGTTTGCCAGCGCGGTCGAAAACCTCAGCGGCGGTGATACCGCTCCACCGGCTTCCCTGATTGGCGCCAGCTTCACAGATGGCATTGGTATCAGAAAAATCGTCCATGCAAAGGATTACGGGTACCCGCTTTGCGGCGTGGGAGAAGCGCAGTCAGGTGAAGACTGTAATGCCAATTCGGGTTTGAGCAACCCGTTCAATCCGGGTACTTTCAATGGTGAGATCGTGGTCTGTGATCGTGGCACCTACGGCCGGGTCGAAAAGGGTAAAAATCTCCAACTGGCCGGCGCAGGTGGCTATATCCTGGCCAATACCGATGACTGGGGTGAGGATATTGTCGCCGATAGCCATTGTCTGCCGGCGACGCACCTGGGTCTTAAAGATAGTGATAAATTGAGGACATGGTTGGGGAGCGGGGTGAATCACCAGGGTTCCCTGAGTGGTTTTTCAATATTCCACATAGCGGAGGCGGGTGATCAAATAGCCCACAGCAGTTCACGCGGACCCGGTCTGCCGCCTATCCAGAACGTGATGAAACCCGATCTGATCGCACCGGGCACCGAGATACTGGGAGCCGGCAGTGTCAACAACAACTTTTTGTTTCTGACAGGTACTTCCATGGCCTCTCCGCACGTCACGGGCGCGGCGGCTCTGCTCAAGGCGGTACATCCCGACTGGACCCCTTCGGTGATTGCTTCGGCATTGATGATGACGGCGACCCCGGAGCTGGCAATTGATTTTGACGGGTCTGAGGCGACACCGCACAAACGGGGCGCCGGCAGACCGCGTCTGGTCCAGGCAGTCAACACGGGTCTGTTCCTCGATGAAACTGAAAACGGCTTTTTGTCGGCTGATCCGGATATCGGCGGCGACCCGAAGTTGCTGAATTTGCCGGGTCTTGTCGATACGGCTTGTCACAATACCTGTGATTTCCAGCGCACGGTCACCGATCTGGCCGGTGGCGCCACCTGGAGCGCGTCGTCCGGCGGTTTTGAAAGTAATGTAACCGTCAGTGTTACACCCAGCAATTTTACCCTCGCCAATGGCGCCAGCAGGTCACTGACCATCAACGTTGACCTGAGCCAGTCGGATAAGGTCGGTGAATGGTTATACGGTGAGGTGCGGCTCAGCTCGAGTGGATTGCCCGATGCGGTATTTCCGGTGGCCGTTTTTGCCAATGGCGGTGACCTGCCTTCCGAGTGGAAAATTGAAACCTCCGGGAGTTCCGGTTGGCAGGAATTTGAATTGAGTGGGCTGGTCGCCATGCCGGATGCCACCTTTACAAGTGGTGGCCTTGTTGTTCCGACTGAAACGGTGGAGTACCTGCCGCAGGATCCAACGGATGACGATCCTTACGATGGGGGTCCGGGTGTGATGACCGTCATGCACACCGTACCTGCCGGCACCTTGTGGCTGCACGCCGAAACGCTGTCATCGACATCCGCAGACCTGGATCTGTTTGTCGGCCTGGATACCAATGGCGACCAAAAGGCCCAGGAGAGTGAGGAGATCTGCGCAAGTTTTTCCCCCACGGATATCGAGTTGTGTGATTTATTCGACCCCGTCGCCGGTGAGTACTGGGTCATGGTGCAAAATTGGGACGCTACCAACGCCGAGGATGGCGTAACGCTTAAATCCGCGGTGGTAAGCAGTAATACGCCATCACCGCTGACCGTCAGCGGAAGCGGAATCGTGGCGAATGGCGCGAGCCAGAAAATACGCTTGTCCTGGGATAACGTGAGCGCCGCACCCGGAAAGGAATTGATCGGTGCGGTGGGTATCGGAACACGTCGCGAAAGCCCGAATAACATCGGTTTTATTCCGGTCAGCTTTTCCAAGCCGGGTGTTGCAAACCCGGAAACGCTCGTGTTGATGAACGGTATCACGCGCGGGGTGACCATCAAGAGCGGCGGTACCCATGACCGCATATTTTTCGACATCGCACCGGGGACCGATTCATTTACCATTTCGACATCGGCAAGTGGGACCGACGCCAATCAAAATGCAGCTCTCGAGTTAAAGCTTTACCGGCAGGATTTCGATAATGCGTTTGCCAACGCGCCTTTCGTTGCAGCGCCTGTTACCAACGCCGCACCCCTGGCTTCGGCCTCGGGTTCCGGAGACGCGGGTCCTGCGCTTACCGTCAGTGGCGTCAATGCCATTCCGGGCCGGTGGTTTGCCGTGCTCAAGAACAGCAGCAATGCCCATGCAGAGGTTCAAATAAGGGCTGACATGAGTTTTTCAGGGATACCCGTGCCACTGCGGGCAGGACTATGGCAGGCGTCGTCTCGGGAAGATCTCAGCCAGGGTTATGACTATTCATCGACCGGTGGATACCGTGCGTTTCTCTGGTATACCTATGACGAAGTGGGCAATCCCGCCTGGTACCTGGCTTCCGCGCCGGAACCTTCGGGTAATGTATGGGTTGCCGAGTTACTGCGTTTTACAAATGACGGAACGCTGCAGCAGTCGACATCGGCGGGTCATGTTTCCATTACCCAGTTGGCAGAGGATGACTCAATCTTTTCATTCGTGTTGTTTGGAAAGGACGGCAGCGATCGCGAACGGCCGAGCCTGCCGCCAATCTGCCCGAGCGTCGAGGGCACGGAGCGCAGTTATAACGGGCTCTGGTCACGAACAGCCGAGGGTGTCGGCGGCGCCACGGTGGTGGTCAACAAGACTTCACAGGCATTTGTGCACTACATTTACGACGACCAGGGCAGACCCGTTTGGTTGATCGGTGTCCCGGAACCTCAAAACTCCACCAATCCGGAGTCATCATTACTCCAGTTCAAGGGTTTCTGCGCGGTTTGTTCTGCAACAGACATCACGATTGATTCGGTGGGCTTGTTTAGCCGCGATTTTGCCAGCGAAGACAGCATGAGCTGGAACCTGGATTATATCCTGAAGCTACCGCTGGGCGGATCGATAGACCGCTCGGATGACACGGTGAAATTAACGGCGCCGATAGCCTGTCAGTAGGCTGTCGGGTGCGCTGGGGTTAATGCGTGAGTCTCGCTCAGGGGCTTCCGAGTAACCCCTTCACCTGGTTGACGAATAACCAGCAATCTTCGAAGCGGTTGTACATCGGCACCGGCGCCACCCGGATCACATCGGGTTCGCGCCAGTCCGGTATGGTACCCGCCGCTTCCAGTTGTTGAAAAAGCATTCTTCCCACACCGCGCCCGGCAAGTACCCGCAGGGATAGCTGGCAGCCACGGCGCCCGGGTTCCGACGGTGTAATGATCTCGATCGAGTCGTGCAGTTCGGAGCGGATCAGTTGCTCGATGAAAGCCGTCATTGCGACTGACTTTTTGCGCAGTGCATCCATGCCGGCCTGTTCAAACAGCTCCAACGCCACCCTGATGGGCGCCATGGCGAGGATGGGCGGGTTGGACAACTGCCAGGCATCCGCGCCGTGGGCAGGTGTGAATTCAGGTTTCATCTCGAAGCGCGTCATGGGGTCGTTACCCCACCAGCCATGCAGACGGGGCAGGTCGCTACTGGCGCCATGACGCTCGTTTACAAAGCAACCGGCAACCGCCCCCATACCCGAATTCAGATATTTGTAGGTACACCAAACCGCAAAGTCGACATCGCTGTCATCCAGGTCCAGCGGCACATTTCCCACCGCATGCGCGAGGTCAAAACCACACATGGCGCCGGCATTGTGGGCGGCAGTTGCGATGCGCTTCAGGTCGAAAAACTGGCCACTGGCGTAATGCACACCGGGCCACAGCACCAGCGCGACATGTTCACCGTGTTCGGCAAGGTACTCTTCGATGGCAGTTTCATCGATGATGCGGTCATCTCCAGGGGGCGCGACCTCAACCAGGCACTCGGCCGGATCAAGCCCATGCATGCGGATCTGGGATTCAACGGCATGGCGGTCGGAGGGGAAGGACTGCTGCTCGATCAACACGCGTTTGCGTTGACCCCGGGGACGGTAAAAACTGATCATCATCAGGTGCAGGTTGACGGTCAGCGAGTTCATGATGACCACTTCCGGCGGCTTTGCACCGACCAGGCCGGCCATTGGCCCGCGGAGTAAATCATTATAGGAGGTCCAGGGCCGCGAGCCCTTGAAGTGCCCCTCTACACCGAGTTCTTGCCAGGCTGTCAGTTCTTCCAGGACGGCCGCTTTGACGGCCCTGGGTTGCAGGCCCAGCGAGTTGCCGCAGAAATATAACTGCTCACCGCCATCCGCCTTTTTTGGAATCCAGAACAGGTCACGAAAACCGCTCAACGGGTCTTTCCGGTCAAATTCCCGGGCCTGTTCACGCGTCCGTTCGAGCCTGTCGCCCATCGAAAACCTCTCACAATGATTAAAATAAAGAATTGGCTGTCCATTATGGTGTGGTCGGACATGCTTTTAAAGGATAATGAGCGGTTTGGGCCACGCCCGACTCTACAAGCCCTTTTACCCGCGGGATTTTGATGAAGCGAACAGATTTTTACTATGAATTACCGGCAGAGCTGATTGCACAGCGGCCACTTGAGGAACGCAGCGCCAGTCGCCTTTTGTGTTTTGACCGCCGGTCCGACCAGCTCAGCGACAGGAAATTCAGCGACCTGCCGGGTTTGCTGAATCCGGGTGATTTGCTGGTGTTCAATAACACGCGAGTGATTCCCGCCAGGCTGTTTGCCCACAAGGATAGTGGTGGTCAGGTGGAAATACTGGTCGAACGCCTGTTGGGTAAGTACGAGTGCCTGGCCCAGGTGCGCGCCAGTAAATCTCCGAAACCAGGCAGAAAGCTGGTGCTTGAAGACGGCAGCGAGCTGCGCGTGCTGGGGCGTGAGGAAAGCTTTTTTCATCTGCGGTCTGTCGGCATCGACCTGATGGAGTTATTACAGGGTCTCGGTCACATGCCTTTGCCACCCTATATCACGCGCGAGGATACCGACGCCGACCGGCAGCGATATCAGACCGTGTTTGCAGAAACACCCGGCGCTGTCGCGGCGCCCACCGCGGGGCTGCATTTTGACCAACCCTTGTTGGATGAACTCAAAAACGCGGGTATTCAATCCACAACGGTCACATTGCACGTCGGCGCCGGCACCTTCCAGCCCGTGCGCGAGGATAATATCGAGGATCACCTGATGCATGCCGAGTGGCTCGAAGTGCCGCAGTCCGCCTGCGATGCCATTGCCGCTGCCCGGGCGCGTGGCGGCAGGGTTATCGCGGTCGGAACCACGGCAGTCAGAAGCCTGGAGACGGCCGCACAGGGTGGTTCACTGACGCCTTTTTCCGGCGATAGCAGGATATTTATCTACCCGCCTTACCGGTTCCGCGTAGTGGACGCGATGATTACCAATTTCCATCTTCCCGAGTCAACCCTGTTGATGCTGGTCAGCGCATTTGCCGGCCATCAGCGGACACTGGCAACGTACCGGCATGCGGTAGAGCAGGGTTACCGGTTTTTCAGCTATGGTGACGCGATGCTTCTGACTTGAGGGGCAGGTCCATCCTGCAGGGGGGATCAGCAGAGGTGCAATGTAACCGTTTGAATGTCAAAATACGCGATTAACCTGCTTGTTTGAGTCCTTGGAACCCGATGCAATTTGAACTGTTAAATACCGACGGCAAGGCCCGTCGCGGTCGCCTTTCGTTTGAACGTGGTCTTGTCGAGACACCTGCGTTCATGCCCGTGGGTACCTACGGCACGGTCAAGGCGATGACGCCGAAGGCGGTGCGCGACACCGGTGCTGAAATCATACTGGGAAACACTTTTCACCTGATGCTGCGTCCCGGGACCGAAGTTATCAAGGCGCACGGCGACCTGCACGACTTCATGCAATGGAAAAGACCGATCCTGACTGATTCCGGTGGTTTCCAGGTCTTCAGTCTGTCCGAACGGCGGAAGATCACCGAGCAAGGTGTGACATTTGCATCCCCTGTCGATGGCGCCCGTGTTTTCCTCGGACCGGAAGAATCCATGCAAGTCCAGGCGGCTTTGGGTTCGGATATCGTGATGTGTTTCGATGAATGCACCCCTTATCCGGCAACCGCTCAACAGGCGTCGGAATCCATGGAGATGTCCATGCGCTGGGCGCTCCGTTGCCGCGAGGCGCACGGGCGCAGCAAATCGGCTTTATTCGGTATCGTGCAGGGCGGTATTTACGAGGACTTGCGTAAACGATCCGTACAGAGTCTGAAGGAGATCGGTTTCGACGGTTACGCCATCGGCGGACTTTCGGTAGGCGAACCGGAACATGAGCGCGAACTGGTACTGGGCTTTACGCTGCCTGAGTTACCGGTCGACAAACCCCGCTACCTGATGGGGGTGGGGCGGCCACAGGACATTATTGCGGCAGTGCTCCATGGCGTGGACATGTTCGATTGCGTCATGCCAACCCGAAACGCCCGCAATGGTTACTACTTTACCTCCCACGGTGTGCTAAAAATCCGCAATTCGAAGTACACGATGGATACGAGTCCCATCGATGAGAATTGCGCCTGTTACACTTGTCAGAACTATTCGCGCGCCTACTTGAAGCACCTGGACCGTTGCAAGGAGATGCTGGGTCCGCACCTGGCAACTGTTCATAATCTCTATTTCTACCAACAATTGATGGCCGGTCTCAGGGGTGCGATTGAAAACGGAACCCTTGCCGAATACGCCGGGCGGTTCCTCGAACGGTATTGCAGCGGTGAAGACTGAAAGATTATCAATAAAAAAACGGCGGTTTTATGTCCGCGCTTCGCTTATAATTGCCCGTTGAGTTTCGGTCGGCCTGTTTGAATATTTAAACAGGGACCCCACTTAGATTGGTAGCGATCCAAACCTAATAATACTGTTGGGAAAATCCCAAGGCACAAATAAAGAGAGCAAACATGGACTTCTTAATTTCAAATGCATATGCCCAGGACGCAGCTGCACCTGGTGGCCTGATGAGTTTTCTTCCATTAATCGTTATCTTCGCCGTGTTCTATTTCATGTTGATCCGGCCCCAGATGACGCGCGCCAAGGAACACAAACAGCTGGTTGCGCAACTGAGCAAGGGCGATGAAGTAATTACCAACGGCGGTTTATTAGGAAAAATTACAGACGTTTCTGAATCTTTTGTAACGCTGGAGCTGGCAGATAATCTACAAATCAAGCTGCAACGTCAGGCTGTTGCCAATGTCATGCCAAAGGGCACGATTAAGTCCGCCTGATTTTTCGCATTTAAATTTTTTAAATTAGAGACCGATTCATGAACCAGTATTCCATCTGGAAGTACCTGCTGATACTTATTATCGTAGCAGTGGGCGTAGTTTACGCATTGCCCAATTTTTATGGTGAAGACCCTGCACTGCAGATCACTTCATCACGTGGCTTTGAATTACCGGCCGATTTGACCACCAACATCAATGATGCATTGGTGGTCGAGAAAATCAGCTACAGCAGTCATGAGCAGCAGGGCAACCGGTTGTTGTATCGGTTTAAAAATACCGAAGATCAGATCAAGGCGGCGGACGTGGTTCGCAAGGCCCTGGGTGACCAGTACGTGGTCGCGCTCAACCTCGCCCATGCCACGCCCGATTTTCTGCGTTCAATCGGCGGTAAGCCGATGACCCTGGGTCTCGATTTACAGGGTGGTGTGCACTTCCTGATGCAGGTTGATATGGATACCGCACGAAGCCAGCAACTGGACCGTTATGTCGATGATATCCGAGCGGTGTTGCGCGATAACGGCATACGTTATGTGTCTGTACGCCATGAAGGCAACGGCCTGCTGGCGATACTGCGTACCGCTGAAGACCGCGACAACACGATGAATCTGCTGCGCACGGACCAGAGTCTGCAGGGATTGAACGTTTCTGAGCTTCCCGCCGGGGAAACCTTTGGTATCTCCGCCACGGTACAGGAAAAGCAGTTACTGGAATTGCAGCAGACTGCCTTGAAACAGAATATCACGACCCTGCGTAACCGTGTCAATGAGCTGGGTGTGGCCGAGCCCGTTATCCAGCAACAGGGTGCCGACCGCGTGGTGGTGCAGTTGCCGGGTGTGCAGGATACCGTTGAAGCCAAAAAGATCATCGGCGCCACCGCCACGTTGGAATACCGTGCCGTGGATGAGAGCAACGATGCGTTTACCGCCTCGCAAACCGGACGCATACCACCTGAGTCGCGTCTGTACACCGATAACAACGGTAATCCGATCCTGCTTAAAAAGCGCTTGATCGTTTCCGGCGACCAGTTGATCGGTGCTTCCGCATCCTTTGACCAGCAAACCGGGCAACCTTCGGTCAGTGTGACCCTCGATGGTGTCGGGTCCAAGCGTATGCTGGATTTCACGCGTGACAACGTGGGCAACCGCATGGCGGTTGTCTATATCGAACAAAAACCCAATGGCAGTAAGATCGAAGATGTCATCAGTGTTGCGGTCGTACGCGAGCCTTTTGGCAAACGCTTCCAGACCACCGGTCTGGGTTCTATCCAGGAAGCGTCGCAATTGTCCCTGTTGCTAAGAGCGGGCGCGCTCGCGGCGCCGATGGAGATTGTCGAGGAGCGTACCGTCGGCCCGAGCCTCGGTGCTGACAACGTCGCCCAGGGCTTTAAGGCCGTTGTTATCGGCTTCATTCTCGTTCTGGTCTTTATGGCTGTTTATTACAAGATTTTTGGGCTGGTTTCGAATCTCGCGTTGTTTGTAAACCTGGTTCTGCTGGTTTCCCTGCTATCAATGCTGGGCGCGACCCTGACCATGCCGGGTATTGCCGGTATCGTATTGACTATCGGTATGGCGGTTGATGCCAATGTACTGATTTTCGAGCGTATCCGCGAAGAGCTTCGTAACGGCAATACGCCGCAGGCGAGTATCCGTGCGGGCTATGAAAAAGCATTTTCAACCATTGCGGATGCCAACATCACGACATTGATTGCAGCGTTCGTGTTGTTCCTGTTTGGATCGGGTCCGGTTAAGGGTTTCGCGGTTACCTTGTCGCTGGGTATCGTGACTTCCATGTTTACTGCAATTATGGGTACGCGAGCCGTCATAAACCTGATTTATGGTGGTAAGAAACGTGTCCGCAAACTGGCCATTTAGGGTATAGGCATGAAAATTCTGAATCAAAAGACCTCTATCGACTTCATGAGTCGGCGTAATATTGCGCTGGCTTTCTCGGTCGTCATGATCGTTGTTTCAATCCTTTCCCTGTCCACGAGGGGGTTAAATTACGGATTGGATTTCACAGGGGGAACCCTGATTGAAGTTGGTTACCCCTCGGCGCCGGATACCACCGAGGTCCGGGCCAAGCTGGCTGCAGCAGGTTTTGACTCCCTGGTACAGACTTTTGGCGCTGCAACCGATATCGTTGTGCGTATCCCGCCCTCCGAGACAGAAGAAAGCAGCGCTGAAGTGTCTACCCGCGTCCTGGCAGCGTTGAGCGAGGGTGTTGAAGGCGAGATTGAAATGCGCCGGGTTGAATTTGTTGGTCCGCAGGTCGGGGACGAACTGGCAGAGCAGGGCATACTGGCTGTTATCTATGCCATGGTCGGCGCTTTTCTGTATATCATGTTTCGTTTCCAGTGGCGTTTTTCGGTCGGTGCGGTAGCTGCGTTGGTCCATGACGTGACCATCAGCATGGGTATATTGTCGCTGGTGCAAATTGAATTTGATCTTACGGTCGTCGCCGCCATACTGGCTGTCGTGGGTTATTCGTTGAATGACACTATTGTTGTATTTGACCGAATCCGTGAAAACTTTCCGCGTTTTCGCAAACGTACACCGACGGAGGTGGTTAATACCTCGATCAATGAAACCCTTTCACGTACCCTGATGACATCGGGCACTACGTTGCTGGTGCTTCTTGCGCTGTTCTTCGTCGGTGGCGAAATCAT
>DATCZY010000304.1:0-4070 GCA_036525655.1 Lysobacterales bacterium
CTTTCCTTGAGTTTTTTGCCTTTTGTCCAGGTCGTCTCTTTGTACATCGGCAACGTGTCGGGCAGGTCGCGATATACGCCGCCCGGCCGGTAATAGTTCGCGTGCATGCGCGCGCCGCTCACCGCCTCGTACATATCGAGGGTCATTTCACGTTCACGGAATGCGTACAAAAATATCGTCATGGCGCCGAGATCGATACCACTCGAACCAATCCACAGTGCGTGGTTGCCGATACGTGTGATCTCATCAAACATGGTGCGTATGTACTGGGCCCTTATGGGTGGTTCGATACCGAGCAACTGCTCGATCGCACGCACATAGGCATGTTCGTTGCACATCATGGACATGTAGTCCATCCGGTCCATGTATCCGATCGACTGGTTGAAGGGTTTGCTTTCAATCAGTTTTTCAGTGCCCCGGTGCAGTAAACCGATATGCGGATCTGCCCGCACAACGGTTTCACCGTCCAATTCCAGGACCAGCCTGAGAACACCATGGGCCGACGGATGTTGCGGCCCGAAATTCATCGTGTAGTTGCGAATTTCAGACATTTCTATTCAGTCCCTGACGCCAGAGAGTCGGCTGCTGCGTCCGCCGCCTTGTCAATATCATCTGCTTTGTAACGTGAATCGACACGTATGACACGCGGCACCAGTACACGGGGTTCGATCTCAACGGGTTCATAGACCACGCGGCCCTTCTCCTCGTCATATCGAACCGTGACGTTGCCAATTAATGGAAAGTCCTTGCGGAACGGATGACCGCTAAAGCCATAATCGGTCAATATTCTGCGTAAATCCGGATGCCCTTCGAAGATGATGCCAAACAGGTCAAAGGTTTCGCGCTCATACCAGTTGGCGGAACTCCATGTCTCGACCAGGGACGGTACGATCGGAAGCCCTTCATCCGCGGCAAAAGTCTTCATACGCAAGCGCATGTTGTGGCTGGTTGAGAGCAAGTGAGCAACCACGCCAAAGCGCTGTTCGGCGTCTGTGGATTCGGGCCGGTGCTGCCAGTCGAAACGACCGGGGCCGAGCCCCTCGACACCGCGACTGAAGCCCTCGTGCGTTGCATCAGTTGTTTCCCATTCAACCTGGCCGAAACCAAGGTAATCAACACCGCACAAGTCACTTAACTGGCCGAATGAAAAGCGTGGGTCATCCCGCAGCGTCTGGGCTGTCTCCAGCCAACGTTCAACGGGAACCTGTATGGTTACCATACCGGAAACCGACTCGGTTACAGCGGTCTGTTCACCAAAACAGGCAAGGAGTTCATCGGACAGGCTTTTGGACACGTCAATCATGATGTCACCTGGCAATCGTATCGGTACGGCGAATTTTCTTTTGCAACTGCAAAATGCCGTAAATCAGGGCCTCCGCCGTGGGCGGGCATCCCGGGACATAAATATCCACCGGCACGATGCGGTCACAACCGCGCGTGACCGAGTAGGAATAATGGTAATAGCCACCCCCGTTTGCACAGGAACCCATGGAAATAACCCACCTCGGCTCAGCCATCTGGTCGTAGATTTTGCGCATTGCAGGCGCCATCTTGTTGACCAGCGTTCCGGCGACGATCATTACATCCGACTGGCGTGGACTTGGACGGAATATAACCCCGAACCGGTCGAGGTCGTAACGGGCAGCGCCCGCCTGCATCATTTCAACAGCACAGCAGGCCAAACCGAAGGTAACCGGCCACATTGAACCGGTTCGCGCCCAGTTGATGAGGGCATCGAGCGAGGTGGTAACCACACCGCGGGCCAACAGTGGATTGCTATCCGCATTCGGCCTCAGGATGTCGTCAACTTCACCGAGCTCCGTATCCCGGCCCGGGTACATAATGTCCATCATTCCCATTCCAACGCGCCTCTTTTCCAGATCACAAAGTAGCCGATGACCAGCTCGATCACGAACACAAACATGGCTGCCACGCCAAACATACCCAGCTTGTCCAGGGCTAACGCCCAGGGCAGGAAGAAGGTAATTTCAAGGTCGAAGATAATGAACAGGATTGCTACAAGATAGTAACGGACATCGAATTTCGTGCGACTGTCTTCGAAGGCTTCAAAGCCGCACTCATACGGGGAGAGCTTTTCACTGTCGGGCCTTTTGGGTCCGAGCAGGTTTCCGAGAATTACCAGCGCAACACCAATAATTGTGGAAACACAGAGAAAAATCAGAATTGGCAGGTATTGTGCAAGCATACTCCAGTCTCAATTCACAGTCGGACGAATTTATATCGTCATTAAAAAATGGTGCCCAAGGCCGGACTCGAACCGGCACGACTTACGTCACTACCCCCTCAAGATAGCGTGTCTACCAATTCCACCACTTGGGCTATTCTTTTCTTTTCCTCAGTTCCCGTCATCGCCGGAAGTATCATCTTCCGAACCATCACTTGGCGGTACTGACTCGGGCGTCGCTTCAATTGCCGGCATATCTCCGGCATTGAGCTCCGCCTCAGGTTGCGCGATCACAGTTTCCATCGAGGGTACATCTGAAGGATCGGCAGACTTTAATTCCACTGGTAAATCCGGTGCAGCCTGACTGGCCGCTTCTTCGGCTACCGGAGCCGTCGCGACCACGCCAAGATCGGTCTCAGGCTCGGTGCCCAAACGTGATGCCATCACCGCCATGGTCAGGCTGATCAGGCAAAAAAGCGTCGCCAGCACCCAGGTGGAGCGGGATAAAAAATTACCCGCGCCGCGGGCGCCGAAAACAGTGCCTGAAGCGCCGCTACCGAAGGCGGCGCCGGCGGTCGCGCCAGCACCTTTCTGTATCAATATAAATGCGACCATCGCAATTGCGATGAGTACGTGAAAAATGTTTAAAACCTGCATATTTTATTCCGTGTTGTGGGCGCCATTTAAGCAACGGCGCTGTAGATTGCAAGGAAGTCTTCCGCGGTCAGCGAAGCACCTCCAACAAGTCCACCATCGATATCACTCTGGGCAAACAATTCGGCGGCATTGGAGCCTTTCACACTGCCGCCGTATAGGATTCGAAGTTGATCGCCTATTATAGCATTGAGAGCCGATACCTTGTCACGTATAAATGCATGTACGTTCTGTGCCTGTTGCGGCGTCGCTGTCAACCCGGTTCCAATCGCCCACACCGGTTCGTAAGCGATAATGGCACGGCTGAAAGCGTCGATACCTGCACTATTGATAACCGCATCCAACTGACGTTCAACGACCGCCTCGGTCTGACCTGCCTCGCGCTCTTCAAGGGTTTCGCCGACACACAACACGGGCACCAGGCCAGCAGCCAGCGCGGCACTGAAACGCAGCGCAACATCCTCATCGCTTTCGGAGTAGATTGAGCGCCGCTCCGAATGACCGACCAGGACGTAACGACAACCCATATCGACCAGCATA
This sequence comes from Lysobacterales bacterium, assembly GCA_036525655.1. Classification (GTDB taxonomy): domain Bacteria; phylum Pseudomonadota; class Gammaproteobacteria; order Xanthomonadales; family SZUA-36; genus SZUA-36. The sequence continues at coordinate 3,380 of DATCZY010000304.1, forward strand.
TTGCCGCTGGTTTCACCGGTGTGTGCACCTTGCGCATTTGGATTCAGGGTTTGCCCGCCCCATTGCACATGACTGCCGGAAAGAATGGATTCCGTCAAAGACAGGTAAGGAAAGGGAGGAAATACGGCCAAATCGGCGTTGCCTTGAGCTGAGCTGCCGGCTAAAACGCCTTCCAGCAAAGAACGGACCATGGTCTTGGACCCATGCATTTTCCAGTTTCCTGCGACCAGTATTTTTCTATTCATTATTGTCCTGTTGTACGCAAGTTACGTTTCGGCGCAAAAGCATACCTACAGGTCACTTTCGTCGCAAGTCCAAACCGATGGGGATAATGCAGTACACAAAATAAAAAACAAATGATGCAGGTCAATTTTTTGGCTCAAAAAGAAACCACCTTTAAATACTCATGCACAAGACAAAGCCGGCCCGCAGCCATCAACCGGGTTAACTGACCGGAATTCAGTGATCCGGCTTAATGGGAAGCCACGACCGTTAGCCGACGCCACCCAACTCAGATCAGGTTCGTGCCACCAAACAGTAAGTGGTGTGTATACAGGAAAGCCAGGTAAGTCAAAACGGCGAATAACACCATGGCCAGGTCGTTTCTGAACGGCGCCTTGTCGGGCTTGAACCAGGCACCGTCGCGTTTGTTGATCAGGAATATCTCGATTAAAGCCCAGAGGGTCAAACC
>DATCZY010000305.1:0-5969 GCA_036525655.1 Lysobacterales bacterium
GCGCCTTGTTCAATATCCCCGTGCACCGGCTCGGTGGTCAGCGCGACACGCTCGACACCCGCTTGTTCGAATAGCCAGTAGGTCAGGTCCCAGGTTTCATCGAGGGTCATCGGGCCACCCACTTCATCGAGGTAACCGCCCATGGCGGTGCCCTGCCGTCCATAGGAAAGCGGCCGTAGAATGGCATGCGGCACACCGGATTCGAACAGGCTCTTGCTGCGCAAAGACGGTGCATGGTCATTCGCATAACCTTGCCGGTCTGCTCCATGACATAAGACGCAGTATTTTTCGTAATTGGCGGCAGCTGCCTGGCTTTGCTCAGCGGTTAAAGTTCTTACCGGTGGCAATTCATCCCCTTCCGGTTCGTCCGCAAACGTCATTGCCCCAATACTTGAACCCAGCAAGCAGAACAATAGCTGTAAGGTGCGGGTAAATCGTGTCATTTGAGTTCCTCTTGTGAAGCTTAATGATTATCAACATTGCCATTCACTAAGCAATAGTGATTTCATCTTTGTCAAATTGACTTGCGAATATAAGCTGTAATTGGAATAAAAAAACAACAGAATAAAAAATCAGGCACCCATGCTAAAAAGTTCAAGACAGCTTCCGGGCCCGATGAATTCCGCACCCGTCAGGCGAAAAAAAAGGTGGCCCGCGCCACCTTTTTTCATGAATGGATATTTGACCCTTTAAGAGGCTACGTGAATATCGTCTCTGTACTTGTCATCGTTGGCCGCTTTCAACGCCTTGCGGCGGCTTTCGGCGGCGACCGTGCACTTGAAAGAAAACTTCTCCTCTTCCAATACGCGGGCATGCCAGCGGTAGCCGTAAAACCCCGGTTTGAGACCGAACGCGATAACCAGTATGACCAGTAGCAGCAGCTGCGCAACCGGACCTGAGACCCATGAGCCTGCCATTTGCGCGATATCAAACATCAGGGTGGTTGTTACAACCAGTAATACCGTTATTAAACCAAGTCCGCGACGAACAGCCCATACGGATGGGGCCAGAAAGGCCAACCACGAGAAACCGCGGCGCACGGCTTGTTTACCATATTTTGGATGCTGGTAAATATCAAAAACGCGCATGTACTTTTTAATCAACCTCCCTACCAAAAAAGTTTGTGCAATTCACACACCGAGATTTCAAAAACCACCTGTAGTTCCTGAAATCTGCACGCCCGATAAAAAAGACTTTCCCAATCTTTGTTCTTTTAATGTCCTCATTATCAAGGCTTGGTGTTCCCGCTTACAGTGTCTTTAGTCATAGTCGGAAAAGAGTCAGGTTCAACTTTCAATCAGAATGCCCAAACAACCTGAAAACCTGCATCCGGAAAGTCGAATCTGCCCCCTTTTTCACGGAAGCCAGACACGTTATACAGGATAATTTGCCAAGCCAACATCGGCCATGATCTGCGTCAATCACAAATATTTTTCCCTTCCGCTGGTGGGATGCCGGTTGTTTCAAACAAGCGCTGTACACGTGGATCGCAATAGAACCTGACGCCATTAGCCGACCTCATGCTACGCGCCGTGGTCAAGACAATATGAGAGTAGTAGTCGAGATTTTTTTCGCTTATTTCCAGGGCCGCTTCAAACAGTCCCATTTCGATAAGCAACGTAACCATGTCCTGGGGATACGACAGGGCGGCATGGTCGGGTGAAGAAAAATCCAGCGCGGGCCATGCGAGCATGGTTTTAATGGCGGTATCCCTGCGCGCGGGGTCTGCCGACTGGCAGAGGTCCAGGTACACGGGCGTGCTGTTGCTGGTCTTTTTCAGAGCAGCGGCCAGCCGGTTGCCGTATTCTTCTGCTGTCCTGCAATCCCCATCGGTTATGGCTATGTGCATTATCGCTCTGAGGGCTTCGGGAAAATCCGGCGCAAAGTCGATGACGTCCTGCAGCACCGCAATGGCTTCCTGCCTACGCTCCAGTGTATCGAGGATAAGCGCGAGGTTGGTGCCGATAATGCCGGAGCGGGGATCCAGGCCCCACGCTTGCTGATAGGGCGGGAGCGCGGCCTCCGGGTTACCCATCACGAGCAGCAGGCCACCATACCACTGGTACGCGGTCGCAAAGGACCCATTCAGGCCGATCGCACGTTTGAAATAATCGATCGCTTCAGCGTACCTGAATTGATCTTTGGCCACCGCGCCAAGCGTCGCCACCGCTTCGGCATTTTCCGGATCCAGCGCCAGCGCCTTGTTGGCCGCGGAGGACGTTTTTGCCTGGGAACTCGCGGGATCAATGGTGACATAACCCTCGATAACAGCCCAGGTGAGGGCAAGCCCGGCATGGGCCTTGGCAAAATCGGGGTCGAGTTTAATGGCCTCGTTAAATTCATCGATCGCCTGCTGCAGGCTTTCCACCGTACGTTCATGCCAGAGCGACATGCCCTTGAGGTAATGTTCGTAGGCCTCGATGCTGCGCGTGCCGGTCAGGTTGCCGGCAGCGCCGGTTTCCAGTTTCAGCGATACCTTCAAAGCGTCTGCGATGGCGCCGGCGATCTCGTCCTGGATGGCGAAAATATTGGTCAGCTCACGGTCGTAATTCGCCGACCACAGGTGAAAGCCGTCATCCGCCTTGATCAACTGGGCGGTGACCCGCACCTGGTTGCCGGACTTGCGCACAGAACCCTCGAGTATGTGGTTGACGCCTAGATCCTTGGCAATGCGTGAAATATTGGTGTTGGTGCCCTTGTAAGCGAAGGCTGACGTGCGCGCCGCCACTTTCAGGTCGGGTATGCTGGCCAGCACATTCAGAATTTCCTCGGCGATGCCATCGGAAAAGAATTCATTTTCGGTATCCGTGCTCATGTTCACGAAGGGTAGCACCGCGATCGAGGTCTGCTCCGGTGGTGGGCATTTGAAAGGAATTTCAATGGCCGGGGCGCGCTGGATGCCTTCCCGGTCCAGAACCGCCATGACCGCCGGAAAAGGGCTGGGATCAAAACTATCATAATGGAGGTAGCTTGCCAGCATGTAGGGAACACCGGAGTCCGCATAGGGTCGCAGGACTTCGGTAGCCTGTTGCTCTTCTCCCAACAGTTTCAGTATATGCCAACGGCTTGAACGGTCATCTTGATCATTCGGGTCAAGGGAGGCGTAGATGGCCTCAGCATCGGCACGGCGGCCTTCAGCACAGGCCTGGCGGGCCCTCACCAGGTTGTCATCATCCGGGCTCATGCGGGCGTAGCGGTCTGCCAGTGCTTTGCCTTCCAGAATGCGCCCGGCCCACATCAGCGTGCGGTGGGTCTGGTACATCAGGCCATTGTGATCCGGCCAGCGTTGTAATGCCTGCAGCCCAAAGTCCGCCGCCTCGGAGGGGTCCACGACTTGAAAGGCTTGGTTCATGTAAACGAAAGCCGCGTTTGCCTCCGTGGCGCCGCGTTCGTGCCAGGTCTCGAGTATCTTTCTTTGCAGATCAACATCAGATGTGAGCTGCGCCGCTTTGTAGTATGCAAACAAGGCGGATTCGTCATTTGGACGTTCCTGGAGATACTCGGCATACAGGCGGAGGGATTCTTTCAGACGCACTTCAATCAATGCCTTGCTGGCCATGTAGGCCTTTTTATCCAATGCAGAAGGCGCAGTGGCAATCGCAAGATCTATCCTGTCATTGAATTCACGCAGCATCTGGCGGGGTTCAAGGTCAGTAACACCACTCGATCTGTTCGATGGGGTCAGTTGGGTCCTCCAGAATTCAGCGGCCTGCAGGTGGGCTGCGGCAAAATCCGGGTCGATTGACCGGGCGCGCTCAAAGTGCTCGTAGGCTTGCAGTACACGGTCGCTGGTGATGGTTACAGACGCACCTGTTTGCCGGGCAGACAATCCGCGCAGGTATTCTTCGTAGGCTTCCACCGAGCGGGTGCCCGCATTGATCATGGCGGCCAGGGCTGCCGGATCCATCGTGGTTTTGAGTGCCTTGGCGATATTCAGCGCCAGGTCTTCCTGGATCTCGATCATATCTGCTACGTTACGGTCGTAATTCTCCGACCACAGGTGAAATCCATCGCTGGCCCGGATCAGTTGCGCCGTCACGCGGATGCGGTCAGCGGAACTGCGCACCGAGCCTTCGAGGACATGCGCGACACCGAGTTCCTTTGCGATGTCAGGCAGGTCGAGCGTGCTGCCCTTGTAACGGAACGAGGATGTCCGCGATGACACCAGCAGGTCGGGTGTCTTTGCCAGCGCGTTGAGGATTTCCTCGGTCAGGCCATCGGCGAACCACTCCTGGTCCTGCGCCTGGCTGAGGTCGGCGAAGGGCAGCACGGCGATGGATTTTTGCGCGGCAGAGGGCGGGATCAGTCCCCCTTGCGCAGATGTCTCAGTTCCGTGGGGAGAAATGGCACTCGAACCCTTTTCCGGGCTGAAGTTGTCCCAGGCGAAATAGATAACCGCGATCAACAAAATGACGATGATCGAACGGTCCAGTTTACGGCCGGTCTGCGGCGCGATGGACTGTGTACGGTCGACGTCCTTCTCTTTTTTGATGCCTTCGGGGGTCATCTCAAACGCCCAGGCAAAGAAAATCGCCAGTGGAAAACCAACCGCCAGCGCCAGCATGAAGACCTTGATAACCCAGTCCGGCGCCTGGATGTTTTCCAGCACCAGGTCGACAAACTGCAACAGCACCCACGCGGAGATCACGTAGGCGATACCGACGCGGAAGACGTTTCGTCTTTTCAGCTCTTCAAAAAAACTCAACTTACCAATCCTTCAAAGGAAACGTGATCGGTGAGTAAGGCGGCCACGGCATGCCGGCGGCCTCAACCCTGGCTGCGTAATTGGGTGTCACCTCGAGATCGAATGGCGCGCCGCAGGCGCACCAGTAAACCAGCAATAACAGGGATTGCGACCCGAAGGGGTGCTCGTCTATTTTTGCTGCCCGGCGGTTGGCATTCTCACGGTCACCGATCCAGGCGTAGTAAATGGACTTATTGAAAGCCGTTGGATTCGGCAGGTTCGTCATTTCTGCAATATATGAAGCAGCGGCATCCCGATCGCCCATCGCCGCAGATTTCATGGTATTTGCCATCAGGCGATCCTCTTCAAGACGGAATTGAGTCTTAATGGCGCCATCAGCTTCTTCATAGAGTCCATTGGCGATCAGTGCGCGCACAAGTGCCAAGCCCAGCCATCCCCCGGGTGCGACTTCGAGCCCTTCACGCGCTACCCTGAGCGCCTCTTCCTTGTCACCGGCCCATAAAAAGGCCCGTGACTCGGTAAACCATGCGTGTGACCACATCGGGTCGCACTTGCGTATCTCGCGGGCCCGCGCGGTATAGCGATTCGCCAGACCGTATGCCGCAATGATACCTGACACCCAGTTTGCCTCGTCGCAACCGCTATCGGCCAGGAAACGTTCAATATCGCCCGGCAGACTACGCCAGTCGCCGCTAACGTATGCCAGGTCCAGTTCGATGTTGTTGCGCTCCGAAAAATTTCGTGCGTTCTCCGCCGCCTCGGCCAAATCGGCCATTAACCTGGCCGGGGCTTCCTCGATGTCCTGCGGTGTGACACCCTCGTTTACCTGCCCGACGCTGTCATCGAGCAGCATGTGAACATACAGGTCGGTGTGAATGATGTACGCGGGCGTAAAGGTCGGCACTTCTTGCATGATTGTTTCCACGACCCGGTTGGCGCGGCGCAGGTAGTCGATCTGGTCGACCTCACCGTGTGCCTCCCCATAAAGCTCCAGCGCCTTCTGGTAATTCACAAACGCTTCCACGTTGCGCAGGCCGGCCTTGCGCATGGCCTCGCGTTTGTCATCGTCCATTACCACGTTCATCGCCCCTGCGATTTTTTCGGCGATGTCTTCCTGTACCTGGATCGTGTCTTCTGAGGTACTGTCATAATTTTCCGACCACAGGTGGAAACCGTCGGCAGCCCGGATCAACTGGGCGGTGACCCGCAGACGATCGCCGGAACGCCGCACCGAGCCTTCGACGATATGCTGGACACCCAGCGT
>DATCZY010000306.1:0-2778 GCA_036525655.1 Lysobacterales bacterium
TGCACAAGCGCGCACAACGGACCTGCAACCTTTTGCCTGACGTGCCTAGTCTTCCAGCGAATCAAGCGCCTTCTGGAAACGATTGGCGTGCGAACGCTCTGCCTTGGCCAGTGTTTCGAACCAGTCAGCAATCTCGTCGAAGCCCTCGTCCCTGGCTGACTTGGCCATACCCGGGTACATATCGGTGTACTCGTGGGTCTCGCCGGCAATCGCCGCCTTGAGGTTGTTGGAAGTGGCGCCAATCGGTAAACCGGTGGCCGGATCACCCACGGCTTCCAGGTATTCAAGATGGCCGTGCGCATGACCTGTCTCGCCTTCGGCGGTGGAACGGAAAACGGCAGCCACATCATTGTAGCCTTCCACGTCGGCCTTGGCGGCGAAATACAGGTAGCGGCGATTTGCCTGGGACTCGCCGGCAAACGCATCCTTGAGGTTCTGTTCGGTTGAACTGCCTTTCAGGTCCATAGTAATTCCTCTTGGTGTGGGTTATATGTGAGAATTAACAGGTTTTAGACTCTATCCAAACCATGCCCGAACTCTACTCCGGGCCATTTTGAGCGTCAAGGGGGGCACCATTGGCAATAACAATATCGGAAATTGACCCTCTATATCGCGGTGAGGTAACGTAGGCCGAATTACAGGAAGTTGCAAGCATGCCCGCAAAAAAATCCACACAACCTAATTTTGAGAAATCACTCGGCGAGCTCGAAAAGCTGGTCGAGAAAATGGAACAGGGTGATCTCAGCCTGGAAGCCTCGCTGGAACATTTTGAAAAAGGCGTTCAACTATCGCGCAGTTGCCAGCAGGCATTGCGTACGGCCGAACAAAAGGTCGAAATACTGATGGAAAAGAGTGACCAGGCAGATTCCGCCGAGCTGGCGCCCTTTGACAGTGAAGAAACCTGATCCGTTACTGGCCGCCTTCCTGGCGGACTGCCAGCAGCGGCTGGAACAGGCGCTGGAACACTGGCTGCCGGCGGCCACCACGCACCCGGTCTCGCTGCATGCGGCCATGCGCTATACCGCACTGGATGGCGGCAAACGCATCCGGCCTACCCTTGTATACGCCAGCGGCCAGGCCGTCGGTGCTGAACACACCCACCTTGACGCACCGGCCTGCGCCATTGAACTGATTCACGCCTACTCGCTGATTCACGACGATCTGCCGGCCATGGACAACGATGACCTGCGCCGCGGGAAACCGAGCTGCCACCGCGCCTTCGGCGAGGCGACCGCCATTCTTGCCGGCGATGCCCTGCAGTCACTTGCATTTTATATCCTGACCCACGACAACGCGGCCACACCAGACACGGCCACGCGCATGCGCATGATTGAAACGCTGTCACTGGCGGCCGGTTCGCGCGGGATGGCCGGCGGCCAGTCAATCGACCTCGACGCCACCGGGAAACAGCTCAATATCGCCGAGCTGGAAGACATGCACATACACAAGACCGGCGCCCTGATCCGGGCCAGCGTCATGCTCGGCGCAATCTGCCGCATCGATTCCGCGGACGAACAACTTGAGAAACTCGACCACTATGCCAAGTGCATTGGCCTCGCCTTCCAGATTCGTGATGACATCCTCGATGTCGAGGGCGAGACCCGGTTTCTCGGCAAGCATGCCGGCATGGACGAACAGCTGGAGAAGTCCACCTACCCTGCCCTCATGGGCCTGGAGGCGGCCCGCCAGCGGGCAACCGAATTGCACGAGGACGCCATGGACAGCCTGGCGGGCTTCCCGGCAAGCGCCGACCCGCTGCGCTGGATATCAAGTTATATCATTGAAAGAGAAAGATAATTTCCGGTTTCGCCGGACCCGCTTGATTGCACCCGGCTGGTCGCTCAGTTAAAATCCGACTATCGCGCTCAGGTATTACCGGCCTGGTTCGCCGGGCAACTACCCCTTGTGGCAGGTTTTCAGGCAATCCCCCCCCCGGTAGGCTGTGTTGATTACTATATGGAACAACCGGATATGACACCCACAGATTTGGCAGAGGACGAGCAGGACGACATCGCCGATGTGCAGAGCAGTGCCGACACTCGCCAGATCGCCATCGACAAGGTCGGCATCAAGGACATCCGCCACCCGGTCCGGGTGCAAGACCGCGCCGGCGGCGAACAGCACACGATCGCCAATTTCAACATGTACGTGAACCTGCCCCACAATTTCAAGGGCACACACATGTCGCGCTTCGTGGAAATCCTCAACCTGCACGAGTACGAAATCACGGTTGAGTCATTCCGCGAGATGCTGCGCGAAATGGTCGAGCGTCTCGAAGCCGAGGCCGGCCATATAGAAATGAACTTCAATTATTTCGTCAACAAGGCCGCACCGGTCTCGGGCGTCGAAAGCCTGATGGATTACGACGTCAGCCTGATCGGTGAAATCACCGACGGCAAACCGAAAATGAATATCAAGGTGGCCGTCCCTGTGACCAGCCTGTGCCCCTGCTCGAAAAAGATTTCCGACTATGGCGCCCATAACCAGCGTTCGCATGTCACGGTCAACGCGGAAACCAACGGCTTTGTCTGGATCGAGGACCTGATCGACCTGGTCGAGAAAGAGGCCTCCTGCGAACTGTATGGCCTGCTGAAGCGACCCGATGAAAAGTACGTTACCGAGCGCGCCTACAACAACCCGAAGTTCGTGGAAGATGTGGTGCGTGATGTGGCGGCACGCCTGAACGATGACAACCGCATTCGCTCATACATCGTGGAAGCGGAGAATTTCGAGTCCATTCACAATCACTCCGCCTACGCCCTGATCGAGCACAGCAAG
>DATCZY010000307.1:0-2668 GCA_036525655.1 Lysobacterales bacterium
GTGGAAGGAAATAACGGCTTGATAACTGAGGGTTTCCCCGAGGGTAACTCCGCCGCGGCCGTTAATGGCTGCTGGCAGTGCCACGGCTCGGTGGTCAAGGTTCTGGAGGGCGGCAGACTCGATCCGGCGACCTGGCCCAACACCGGTATCGGCCGTATCAACCCCGACGGTACCGAGGGCGCCTGTTCGGCCTGCCACTCGAGACACGCATTTTCCATTGAGCAGGCGCGCAACCCCGAAAACTGCGGCAAATGTCACATGGGTCCGGATCATCCCCAGATAGAGATTTATGAAGAGTCCAAGCACGGCATCGCATTTCACGCCAACAAGGACAAGATGAACCTCGATAGTTCCAAGTGGATTGTCGGTGTGGACTACGATGCGGCACCCACCTGTGCGACCTGTCACATGAGCGCGACCCGCAAACAACCGGTCACCCACGACGTGGGTTCGCGGATCAGTTGGAACAACCGTCCTGCAGTGTCGATACGTCCAGAGCAATCCGACGCCAAGATGGGCCTGGCCAGCGCCAGCATCAGCTGGGAAACCCGTCGTGACAACATGAAGGACGTCTGTTCGGCCTGTCATAGCGGCAGTTATGTCGAATCTTTCTATATTCAGTACGATGGCCTGATCGACCTGTACAACGGCAAGTACGCCAAGCCCGGTCTGGAACTGATGGAAGCGGCGAAACCATTGCTCAAACCAGCCGCGTTCAGCAACAAGATCGACTGGATCTGGTTTGAACTGTGGCACCACGAGGGGCGGCGGGCGCGTCATGCTGCCTCGATGCAGGGACCGGATTACACCCACTGGCACGGCACCTACGACCTGGCCAAGCACTTCTACTCAAAGATGGTGCCCGAACTCGAGCACCTGGTAGCCGAGGGAATGGTCAACGGCAAGCAGGAAGAGGCCAAGGCGTTGCAGGCCAAACTGGAAGAAGTTTTGAATTCTGACGACCACAAGTGGTATCTCGATAAGCTGGATCCGGAAGAAAAGGCCCGTCGGAAAAAGGCCGCGGAGGAGTTTAAAGCGCGTTACTCCAACTAGTTACTATCCGCTCTCTTGAAAAGCATCCCGCCGGTGAAAGCCGGTGGGATGTTGTTCGTTCAATAAGCTGCAAGCCTGCCTACCAACCTGATAATATCCCTTCAACAATCAACGGAAGACCCACTGATGACCAAGTTCTTATTGTTCTGTATATTGTTTTTCATCCCCGCCTTTGTGTTGGCGGACACCGTTGGGCAAACGGGCGTAACGGCAGCCGATCCCGCTGTGCAGGTTTTGATCGATGAACTCGGCCTGCGCGAGGCGAAGGTCGCTTCACGCGATCTCCCCGGTTGGAGACCACCTAAAAAAGTCGTGGTGCGGCAGGGCAGTCCCGGTCAACTGGCCGAGTACCAGGCGCTTGCACCCGCAGTTGAATTCGTCGAAGTCGACAGCATCGAAACAGCCAGGAAAGAGGCCGTCGATGCCCAGGTCGTGCTGGGTATCTGTGACGGGGAGATGTTGGATAGTTCGCCGGAATTGTTCTGGATACAGGTCTACAGCGCCGGTGTTGAACACTGTCTCGAGTACCCCGGCATGCACAAGGGCAATAAACTGCTGACCAATGGTCAGCGCATCGGTTCGCCGGCGCTGGCTGAGCACGCCATCGCGATGATGATGATGCTGGCCAGGGGCATGGATGTCTACTATGCCAACCAGCTCAAGGGGGAGTGGCAGCAACAGACGGAGCTCGACCGGACCGACCACATGGAACTTGCCGGCCGCACGCTGCTGGTGGTGGGACTGGGAGGTATCGGCACACAGGTGGCGATGCGTGGTCACGGTCTCGGCATGCGCGTGATAGCGACCCGCAGCAGCCGCCGTGAAGGCCCGGATTACGTTGCCTACGTGGGGCTTGCGGACGAATTGAATGAACTGGCCGCGCAGGCGGATGTGGTGATCAATACCGTGCCACTGACCGCTGAGACACTGGGCATTTTCAACAAGGCGTTCTTTGATGCAATGAAACCCGAGGGCTTTTTTATCAGCGTGGGCCGCGGCGCCAGCACCGTCACCGACGACCTCGTGGCAGCGCTGCAATCCCATGCCATCGCCGGCGCCGGGCTGGATGTGACCGACCCCGAGCCCTTGCCCAAGGGCCATCCGTTGTGGAGCATGCCGCGGGTTATCATCACGCCGCATACCGCGGGGCGTTCCGACAAGGGGCGTGACCGCCTGTACCTGATGGTGAAGGAGAATCTCAGGCGTTACGTGGCAGGTGAGCCCATGTTATCGGTTGTGGATATTGAACGGGGATATTAGGTTTCGAAATATCGTTACGTTATAACAGTCTGCAACACAGACTTAAAACCGGCTGACACCTGTTCAGACCGGCCACAAGATCCGCATCGGTTTCGCAGGTCAATCCAGTACATCGGCATGCGAGCTTCGGTCATAATGCGCGTTGACGGGGTAGGATACACTTATTCCCAACAGCAGCCTTTGGGAAAACGACACTACGCGGGTCGGTCAGTGTCGGGGCTGCCTACGGGTCCTCGACGCGTGGAGTCGCCAGCACCCGATAAGAACAGCAGCACCCGATTGAACACGGCCGGGTTAAAACATGGTTGCAAATTTATAATAAGGATAAAACAGCATGCTTTCGCAAATTAAACGC
>DATCZY010000308.1:0-3572 GCA_036525655.1 Lysobacterales bacterium
AAGTTCTCATCGGTACAGGTCAGACCGGAAAGCCAGTACAAAACCGGCACCGGCGCCAATTCGACTTGCGGCGGGAGAAACACGCCAAAAATCATATCGCAATCGAGTGATGCGGAATGGTGTTGAAATCGAATTTGCTGACCACCGTGTACCCGGGAGCGTGAAATTTCCTTGATTGCTGTCATATGGGTGTGATTGTCCTTAGAAAATGACGACCGAACGTATGCTTTTACCTTCGTGCATCAGGTCAAATGCCCTGTTGATATCTTCGAGCCCCATAGTATGGGTGACCATATCGTCGATATTGATTTTGCCGTTCATGTAGTTGTCCACGTAGGTTGGCAGTTCGCTGCGTCCGCGCACGCCGCCAAACGCCGTGCCGCGCCAGACCCTGCCTGTCACCAGTTGGAATGGCCGCGTGCAAATCTCCTGACCGGCCCCGGCGACGCCAATGATGACTGATTCACCCCAGCCTTTATGACAGCATTCGAGTGCAGCGCGCATGACCTTGGTGTTTCCGATACATTCAAAGGAGTAATCAACACCACCGCCGGTCAGTTCCACGATGACATCCTGTATGGGCTGATCGTAATCGGATGGATTGACAAAGTCGGTGGCGCCGAGCATTTTTGCCATTTCAAACTTGTCTTCGTTCAAATCGATCACCACGATACGCCCGGCACCTGCCATGACGGCGCCCTGCACCACGCTGAGACCGATACCACCGAGACCGAAAACTGCGACGCTGGCGCCTGCTTCGACCTTGGCGGTGTTCAATACCGCGCCAATCCCCGTCGTGATGCCGCAACCGAGCAGACAGACCTTGTCCAATGGCGCCTGTGGATTGATTTTTGCCACGGAAATTTCCGGCATGACACTGTATTCCGAAAAAGTCGACGTACCCATGTAGTGGTAAATGGTCTCGCCATTGTGTGAAAAACGTGAGGTTCCATCGGGCATCAATCCCTGGCCCTGGGTGGCCCTGATCGCCTGGCAAAGATTGGTTTTGCCCGAAAGGCAGAAGCTGCATTTCCCGCATTCCGGGGTATACAGCGGGATCACGTGGTCGCCCACCTTGACACTGGTGACACCGGCGCCGACTTCCTCGACGATACCGCCGCCTTCGTGGCCGAGGATGGAGGGAAAGATGCCTTCAGGGTCGCTGCCGGACAGCGTATAGGCGTCGGTATGGCAGACACCGGTGGCTACCATGCGCACCATGACTTCGCCCTCTTTGGGGCCCTGTACGTCGACCTCGGTAACCTCGAGTGGTTGTCCGGCTTTGAAGGCAACCGCTGCACGTGATTTCATGTTTTATATCTCCTTGTCATGGGGGGTGGGTGACTGGGCATCCAGAGTAATTTCATCACCCGCGATGAGTCATTATAGCCCGAGGTTTAATCCCATAAAGCATCAACTTCGATCAGGATAAATTCGTTGTCATCCGGGTGTGTGCCTGTGTTGTCACGTGCCTGACCCTGGGGATAATTGTTGTCATTGACGATCCCCAGTGTCGTTGCATTCAAGATCACGAGACCTTCGATGGTCCAGAACGGGAACGAAAAATGCGTATCGCCGTCCCGGTTGAGGTCGTCGGGGTCGCTGATATTCAACAGGTCAGCCACCAGCGATTTGCGCAGGAAGCCATCCGCATCCAGTTGTTCAAAATCGACCCGGTATATCTTTTTAATGGCAGCTTTGTCACCTTCTGCAGAATCCCGCTCGATCACCAGTCCGGCGGTTGGCGAGAACATCGTAAAATCGCCAATCGCAGTGGCCGTCTCATCCAGACGGTAACGGTAACTGGGATGTTCTGCGTCTTTGTTCACGAATATTTGTTCGCTAATGTCGAAGGTGTAGATGTTTAGCCCTGGTTCCGAACCCCGTAAGGCACCTTCCAGCATCGGGTACAGCCATTTGCCATCGGGTGATATCGCCATGCCTTCGAAACCGCGCGAGCGTGGCAGGCTGGCCGGCTCCCCGGTCGGGTTGCCGACCGAATTCAGCCCCGCCAGTTTGAAAGGTGGCGCCAGCAGCGCGCCGTCGGCACTGAAGTGCAACAAGGCGGGGTTGAATTCCTCGCCCACCCAGAAACTGCCATCTGCAAGTCTGCGAAATGATTCCGGATCGAGGTCGGCGCCCGTCAGCAGTCGATCACCGGGGCCGATTTGAGTTGTTTCTGGTGATCGGGTTGGGGTGTTGCCTGTCTCATCGTTCCCCGTCTTTCCAGGGTCGCGGGCAGCGGGGTAGGGCAGGTAAAAGCCGGGGTCGCGTAAATTTATGATATTACCGACCCGGATAACGCCGCTACCGTTGGCAGCCGTTCGAAAATCGGGATGGATCTGGTAAATGCACAACAGGTAGTCGGAGGAATTGTCGCGGCTGCCAAAGCCATTGTCACTGATGACAAAGAAAGAGCCATCTCCACCGCTGATCAGGGCGGAAAACCCCTGCACGGGTTGTTGGTCGACAAAGGGCGGATGACGCTGGTTGGCTGCCTTAATGAACGCGCCGGAGGTCGGTCCGGGCCGAAAGGTATCGGCGGGAAGCGCTGCAAAACCGGTTAAGGTCGCAGCCTGTGCTACCGCCGTAATTGGCGGCAGTAGCACGACAAGTAAACGGGATAACTGCTTAAGTATGCGCAATGGGTTTGTCGGTAAACAGGTAGTCCCTCAGTTCGTGGTCCATGCTCGGGTCACGTCTGCGAATCCATTCCAACACCATGGCGGCGTGTTCTTTTTCCTCGTCGCGGTTGTGTGCGAGGATGGCGCGCAATTCCTCATCTTTGCATGCATCGACACGCTGGTTGTACCAGTCGACTGCTTCGAGCTCCTCCATCAATGACGTGATGGCGCGATGCATATCGCGTGTTTCATCACTGAGTTCCGAGATGGGTTCATGGTAGCCTTCATTTGACATGCTGCTCTCCTCTGTTCGGTTTTAAAATTCAGGAAGACACCTGGTGCAGGTGCACATCTCTTTGTGGAAAGGGAATGTTGCAACCGGCGGCCTCGAGCTGCACCTTGGATGTTTCAAGGACATCGGCCAGCACGGTCCAGTAATCCTCACTCTTGACCCAGGGCCTGATGACAAAATCCACGCTGCTTTCACCCAGGTTATTGATGAATATTTTTGTTTCCGGAGTGTCCAGCACCTTGGGATGATCCGTGCAAACCTTCTTCAGAACCTCGGCGGCTACTTTCAGGTCGTCGCTGTAGCCAACACCGATGACCATATCCACACGCCGCGTGTCATGCGCCGAGAAATTGGTGATGGCGCTGCCGTATATCAACGAGTTCGGCACGATGATCTGTTTGTTGTCAGGCGTGGTGAGGATGGTACTGACCAGGTGGATTTCGTCCACCGTGCCCACGATGCCGCCTGCGTCAATAAAATTGCCCTTGGTAAAAGGCCGGAATAACACCAGCATGACGCCCGAGGCGAAATTGGATAGCGAATCCTTTAGCGCCAGGCCTATGGCGAGGCCCGCTGCACCGAGAATGGCCATGAAGGACGTCGCCGGAATGCCCAGCGCATCGACTGCTGCAACGATGGCGGCGATGAGGATCAGG
>DATCZY010000309.1:0-2765 GCA_036525655.1 Lysobacterales bacterium
GTCGGTTCCAGAAAGAAAGCGACCGGGTGCGTACGAAAATCTGGTGACAGGTAGCCGATCCTGATTTTATTGCCAGGCTTAAGAGAAGGATGAGTGGCGGTGATATTCGGCCTGGCTATTTCAGCGTAACGTCTTCCAAAGGCTACATGTTCATTGTAAATTTCTTCTGGGGTTAATTTGTTGCTGTAATTTGAAGCGAACAAAAGATTTCTCATCGCCCTCGTATTTTCTGGGTCTAGCTTAAGTGCTTTTCTGGAATCTGCAATTGAATCATCCACTCTGCCTAGAAGGATGTGAACGTTTGATCGGTTAATGTAAGGGTTTATCAACTTGGGGTCTAAGCGAATTGACTCGGTGAGTGCAACTTCTGCTTCTTCCGGTCTGTTTTGTTGCTGCAGTTTGAAGCCTAGATTGTTATGCAGGTCGGCGCGTTTGGGTTGTATTTTGATGGCGCGCCTTAAAAGTTCCTCGGCGGCTTTGAACTGACCAAGTGTCGATGCGATCTCGCTAAGAGTGTGGATGGCATCGAAGGTATTTGGTCGGATATCCAATATCGCCTGATATAGAGCGGCCGCCTTGTGAAGATGGCCCGCTTGGTATTGCGCCCAAGCTTTAGTTAGCATGGCGTTAATGTCGGGCAGCGGTTGGGTTCGGATAGCCGAACTGCCTTTCCCCCAGCAACACTTTTTATATTTTTTACCGCTGCCACACGGGCAGGGATCATTTCGGCCTGATTTCATTTCTAAAAATTCGCATAGTTTGAACGCGTGGCAGGTGTTGACACACGAGAGCTAGAATTTGAAAGTATAAGACTTTGCCCGTCCGCGAAAGCAAGAATGTGTTTCCAAACGATGCGGACACCTCATTCCAGTGGAGGGTGTTCGCCTGCCGGCCTTCTCCGCCCTGACCTTGAAGATCAAGTCGGTCAGGTTTTACTCTTCAGCGACTCGTGAATGGCCTTGAGGTAGTGCTTGACCTCGGCCTGGTCGGCTAACAGCACGCGTTCATAGGCTCCCTTTGCGGCCTGTTTCTCTTCCTCGCTCTCGACAACAGGGATGAACTCGGTGCCGGAGTCCTCCTGGTTCGCCTCGACCAAGGCGTGATCGCTGTAAGCAGCGATTACCACGTCATAGCCGCCTTTCTCCATTTCCTGTTCAAAATCCGCCTCGTTTTCCACGAGGTGCACTCCGTGTCCGGACTGCGCCAGAGCCTCGGCCAGTTGCTTGGCACCTTCCGATTGGCCGTATACCAGCACGCTGCCGGGCAGCGGCGCGGCGTAAACGCGGTAGGAGACGCCTTTACCAAGTCGATACAGGCTGTCACCGCAGGCGAAGACTTCGAGGGAAAGAAACAGTGTAACCAATGCAATGATTGCGGTAATTGGCGACTTCATGAAACCCTCCAATACTCAGGTGGAATGATTACCGTATTTATTATATACATAAAATACAAATCATAAGAGGAAAAGTTGTGCAATTTTGGACACTTAGGTCGAAGCGTTCTGTTCCAATTTTGCTATGCTTGTGCAATATGACTTGCACGCTGACCCTGACCGATGACCGATCCATCAAAGTTCACCAGACTGCGTAAACGCCGGATTCTTGAGGTGGCAGCCGTATTCGTCTGCGGGTTGCTTGCCTATCATGTTGCGCTGCAACTTGGCGGTCAGGTTGTCGTCGATCGGGCAGGGATGAACATGCTGGAACACCAGGTACAGCGGTTGCAGGAAGAGAATAATCAACTGTTAGAAGAACTGTTCAGCCCGAAACCGAACTACGATCCCCTCGCCCGCCCGGGCAGCCTGCCTTACGACGGCGAAACCGATGCCCGGGCGGCTGTTAGAGGTGCACGGGAGCGGGCGCGGCAGGAAGGGAAGTTCCTGATGGTGACTTTCGGTGCCAATTGGTGCCCGGACTGTCGCAATCTGCACCGCCACCTCAACAGCGACGTGGTCAGGTCCTATACCGCCGACCGATTCCTGTTTGTAAACGTCGACGTCGGTAAACTGAACCAGAATAGGGATCTGGCGCAGGAATTGGGTGTTTCCCTGCGCCTGGGCATCCCGGTGGCAATATTTTTCGACCCGACAGGTCGGGTGATCGGGGCTACCAACAATGGCGAACTCGAACCGGCGCGGCTTTACACTTCCCCCCAAATCTTGAAATTCGTCCGCGACGTGACCGAACGGTCGCGCATCCTGGCCCCCGACGCGGTTCGCTGAGCGGTCGGCCACCATGGCGTCGATGACGCTGTTTGACTGCATCCGCGCACCTGCGTGCACGATGAATTTTCGAGCCATTTGTTAGCATTTTCTGTATAGTTTGTGTTCAAGACAATAAAGAACGTCTCCAAAATCTGATTCGGGGGGTCGATCTATGTTTCGAATTGCACTTGCCGCTGTTTTTTTGGTCGTGATGCCAGTCACGAAAGCCCAGGAACGTAACGCTGATTTCGACGACAATGTCCGCCTGGATTATTACTACGTTCATACTGCCGACTTCCAATCCGATGCCTTAACATACGATGGCGGTACGACGGACATGCATGCCCTCCAGCTTTCCGGTTTCTTCTCGCTGAATGAAAAGTGGGGGGTTTACGGAAGCATCGCCTACATACAAAAACGTCTCGTTGATACCACGGGTCACGGCACCCACAACCCCCGCCTGGATTTTTATGAATACACGCCACCGGACCTGAGGTTCATCGATGACGGCGATTACCATGGCGGGTTGCAGGATTTCTCTGTCGGTGTGCAATACCTTGCC
>DATCZY010000310.1:0-2159 GCA_036525655.1 Lysobacterales bacterium
GCTAAAAGTCGTCGCGCCGGATATGGCGTCCTACCAGGATTTCCTCAGTGAATACCTGTTGAAGATCGGCGTGGTGCGCACGGTGAACACCAGCTTTGCCCTTAAGCAGCAAAAAAACACCACCGTATTACCGCTGGATCAGGTCAACCTGAAGCAGGACTGAAACCGGCGCGCCTTATTCGTTGAGCATGGGCCTGACCTTGTCCATCAGGCACTTTTTTTAGGCTTCGTCTCAGTCTTGATGCAACATTCCGGCAGGGTAAAAAACTGCAATTCACCCAGTGCGCCTTGAAGATGGTATGGCGCCGATGGACCCTGCTTTTGAAGTTCACGGGCCAGTTCATGCGCCTCTTCGAGATAGCTTGTGTAGCGCGCCTTGCGTTCATCGAAAGGCATCGGCGTCTCATCAATCCCGCGGGCTTTTAGCGCGGATTCCAGTGAGAAGCGTTGCAGGACGATCGAGTCGTCTTTTTTATGCCAGGAACCGTCATACAAGTCGAAGTTGTAAAGGGGCAGGAACAGTCCGCCAAAGCGGGCGACGAACTCGACTGCCTCGAGGAGAAAGTCGACTTCAAGATCATCCATTACATAATGCATGCTGACCCTGCACCAGCCGGGTTTGACACCCGAATAGCCGTCGGTCACACACACGCGGTATTCCTCGGATGTCTCTTCATCGATGCCCAGCAAGCGGTGGCCGTAGGGGCCGGCGCAGGAACAACCCGCACGAGACTGGATACCAAACAGATCATTCAAAAGCGTGGTGACGAACTTCGGGTGCAGATAATAGCCGTTGCCGGATTCGTCGATGGTGGCCTTGATGTTGAAAGAAACAATGCCGACGCGTTTAGCTGGGTCCTGGTTGCCGAGAATTTCGATCTGTGGGTTGACGAGCCAGCGATCAAATACCTTTTTCAGAAGTTCGTGCTCTCTCGCCTCGATCCGCCCAACGCCGACATTGTCCTTGATCTCGAACACCATCGCTGCTTTCAGTACCTGCAAGACACCGGGTGTGCCGGGTTTTTCGCGCTCTTCAATATGCGTGATGAAATCCTGGTGGGTCGGGCCGACATAATCGACGGTTCCGCCGGCGCTGACTGTGGGGGGCAGTTCCCGGTGGTACAGACGTTCATTAAATACCAGCACGCCGCTTGAGCCCGGTCCACCGAGGAACTTGTGCGGTGAGATAAATATGGCATCGAGCGAGGCGTCCCCTGCGTACTGGCCCGCCGGCGGATTCATGTCGATCCTCACGTAGGGCGCGCTGGCGGCATAGTCAAAACAGGCGATCGCGTCATGGCGGTGCAGCAATGCGGCGATCTCGTGGACCGGCGACTTGATGCCGGTCACATTTGAAGCGGCGGAAAATGAACCGATGCGTTTACGGCCCATGTAGACGGGGTCCTGCAATAATTTTTCCAGGTGTTGCAGATCGATACCGCCATCCTTGTCGAGCCGCACGGTGACCACGGTGGCCAGGTTTTCACGCCACGAGATTTCATTGGAATGGTGTTCGTAAGGGCCAACAAAAACGACCGGCTGATGTTCGCGCAGAAAGCGTTTGAACTCGTCCAGCTTATCCGCACCGAGCGCATCGGCCAGCAATGAACCTAACAGCTGGCGTGTGACGGGTGGCAGTGAAACGCCGATGATCTGTTGTAATTTATCGATCGCACCGGTGGCGCCGCTGCCGACGCAGATAATGCGGCCGCTCTTACCCGCATTGACGGATCGCTTGATGCTTGCTTCCGCTTCCCGCAGCAGTTGCGTCATCGAACGGCCGCTGATGTCGTCCTCGGTATGCGAGTTGGCATAGATACGCTGCAGTTGGCGGAGGTAGTTTTCAACGAAGCACAGGCAACGGCCCGAAGCCGTGTAATCCGCGTACATCATCAACCGCTCGCCGAAAGGTGTGCGGATGGGCGCATCGGCACCGATTAATTCACGGCGTAAAAATTCAAAGTCCAACGGGGCGATTTGGGTCATGTTTTTCAAAGGGTTTCAATTGTCATATCAACGCTGGAATCTTACCTGAATTCAGTGTGGTGGGGCACGCTTATGTCAATAAAAGGCGGGTGAGGGCGTATGTTAATGGGCGGTTTGCTGCAAAAAACATGATGCTTAATGGGAAACTCGCGGAGCTTCTTCAAGTTGGCGCT
>DATCZY010000311.1:0-2837 GCA_036525655.1 Lysobacterales bacterium
GATACGCGTGTCGTCACCGGCCAGGCCGCTCATCATCTCCGAATCGGAACCGCTGCGCAGCACGATCGCATTACTGTCACCGGCCGAACTCTGCATGGTCTTGAGTACGCCCTGTGCGATTGACAGCACCCCGACCATCACCGCCACCACGCCGGCGATACCGAGCAAGGCAGCCGCTGAAGAGCCTTTGCGTTGCGGCAGGGAGCGGATGCTGAACTGTGTGACCGATGCGACCTGCGATATCCAGTTAAACATGACTTACCTCCTCAATGCGTCCGCAATCTGCAGCTTTTGCGCCTGCAAAGCAGGAAGGATGCCGGCGATGAAAGCCATCGCTACGATCAACCCCAGGCCCAACAGGAGGTAACTGGTCGGCAGGTAAAAAACCGGGAAAGAACCGTCGGTCGGATCACCCATGGAAACCAACAACCAGGCCAGGCCCAAGCCCAGAACTCCACCCACCAGGGTCAGGGCTAGGGACTCACCAAGCACCAGTCCGAGCACGCCGCGGTCGGTAAAACCAATAGCTTTGAGCACCGCCAGTTCATTGGTGCGCTCGCGGACCGTATAGGCCATGGTATTGCCGGCCACCAGCAGGATGGTGAAAAACACCGCCGACATGATGGACATGATGATGAAGGCGATATTGCCGATCTGGTTGGCAAAACCCTGGATAAACGCACCTTCGGGTTCGGTTTTGGTTTCCTGCGCGGAGTTGGCGAACTCAGCATCGATGGCCGCTGCGACCTCGGCCGCCCGCTCCGGGTCGGAAACCCGCACCGTGTACCATCCGACCAGGCCCTGGCCATTCACCCGGGTCTCGTCAAAGAAATCATAACGGAAGAAAAACTGGCTGGTGTCGGTGCCTTTTTCCGCCCCGTCATAGACCGCAACGACATCGAATTCCCAGGCACGACCGCCGTCTTTCTTGGTCCAGATGGTGGCGTTGATGGGTATGCGGTCACCCAGTTTCCAACCGAAGCGCTCCATTGTGCCACGCCCGACCAGTGCACCACTGCGGGTTGCCAGCCAGGCCTTCTTGCCCTCGTCACTCACGACGTACTCCGGAAACATGTCGAACAACTCTTCGGGTACGACCGGAATCTGTGCAAAGAAATTCTTCGGTTCCTGGTAGATTCCACCGAACCACGTCGAATGGGTGGCGTTGTCCACGCCATCTATGCTTTCGATTTTACCCTCGTAGTTCTGGGGCAGCAGCTGAATGATCGAAACCTTGTGGCGCACGATCAGGCGATCGGCGCCGGCAACCTCGACACCCGCGTCAAACGCCTGGCGGATAGCCGCCAGGTAACCAAACAGTAAAAACGCCACCATGATCGACAATATCGTCAGACCGGTACGCAGTTTCTTGCGTTTGAGGTTGCTGAATATCAGGTAGAAATATTTCATTGCCCAGACACTCTGTGGCAGCCCGGATCCAGATGTCGCTGGACAAGGCGTAACCGGGTTACCGGTGCGATACGAGGGTTCATCTTCAGTCGACCGCTTCGGTGCTCAGTTGTCCCTTGTTCAGGTGCAGCGTTCTGCTCGCGCGCGCCGCAGCGTGAATATCATGGGTCACCATGATGATGGTTTTTCCCTGTTCGGTATTCAGAGCCTGCAGAAGATCCAGGATTTCATCGCCGGACTTGCGGTCGAGATCACCGGTCGGTTCATCGCAAAGCAACAATGTTGGATCCGTAACGATCGCACGTGCGATACCGGTACGCTGCTGTTCACCGCCGGACAATTGCCGTGGATAATGGCCGGCGCGGTGTGACAGACCGACGATATCGAGCGCTATGGCGGCCCGCTTTTTTCGTTCCGCATTGGAAAGCTTGGTCAGCAACAGGGGCAGCTCGACGTTTTTCTGTGCGTTAAGCACCGGCATCAGGTTGTAGAACTGGAAGACCAGGCCCACGTGCCGTGCCCGCCAGCCTGCCAGTTTACGATCAGACAATTTGTCGATGCGTTGTCCCCCGACCTCGACCACACCTTCGCTGGGCCGGTCCAGGCCGCCAATCAGGTTCAGCAGCGTGGATTTACCGGAACCGGAAGGACCCATCAGCGCAAGAAACTCCCCCCTGGGGATTTCCAGATCCAATCCACCCAGGACGTGTATCTCCTCAGAACCGCGCTTGAATATTTTGTCAACGCCGCTGACCCTGACCAGGGTGTCGTCGCTCGTGTTATCCGTCATCCGTTTGTTTCCTTCACACGATCACCGTTTTTGAGACCGGGAGGCGCATTGACAATGATCTTGTCACCGCTCGATAGTCCCGAGGTCACCAGGATATCTTTACCACGCTCACCGGCGGTCGCAACCGCCCGTCGCTCAACCAGGTTATCGACCACCAGCAACACGTATTGCTTACCGCCGCTTTCACTGACCGCAGAAGGCGGCACCAGCACGCCGGCACGCCCGTTTGAGACCGTGTCGCCTGACTCCTGAAAGGCAACTTTGACACCCATATCCGGCAGGATTCGCGGGTCCAGCTCATCGAAACCCACACGCACTTCAACCGTGGCCCGTTGCCGGTCAGCCGTTGGTATGATCGCAATGACACGGGCGGGTATTGACCAGTCCGGGTAGGCATCGAGCGAGGCAACAACCTCCTGGCCGGGCTTGACCCGGTTGATATAAGCCTCATTGACGTCGATCTCGATTTCCAGCGAACTCATATCAACGATGGTGCCAATACCGGTTCGGGTGAATCCGCCACCGGCAGAATTTGGCGAAATCATTTCACCTGGCTGGGCGTTCTTCGCCACCACCACGCCCGCAAATGGCGCACGGATAACGGCATCGTCCAACTGTTGCCGGTAGATATCCAGCT
>DATCZY010000312.1:0-4192 GCA_036525655.1 Lysobacterales bacterium
CTTGAAGGCCCTCGATAAAGAGGTCGCAGAACTGCACGAAAATGGCATCTGCGTGCGCTTTGTCGGCGATCTCACGGCATTCAAACCCGCCCTCCAGACCAAAATGACAGAAGCGCAAACACTCACTGCCGGCAACGACCGCATGGTCGCCAACGTGGCAGTCAATTACGGCGGGCGCTGGGATATCACCCAGGCGGCCAAACGTATGGCCAAATCCGTGGTCGAAGGTGATTTGTCCCTGGAAGAAGTTGATGAACAGCAGTTTGGACAATTTCTGGCGCTGGCGGCGTCACCCGATCCGGATCTTTTTATTCGCACCGGTGGAGAAATGCGTATCAGCAACTTTTTACTTTGGCAATCGGCCTACACGGAATTTTTTTTCTCGCCGATACTTTGGCCCGATTTCGACGAGCAGTCGCTCGACCAGGCCATTGCAGCCTTCCAGTCACGTGAACGGCGCTATGGCCGCACCAGCGACCAGGTGAAAGGCGCGGCCAATGCTTAAGCAGCGGGTACTCACAGCCCTACTGTTGCTGCCGCTGGTCATGGCCGCAATTTTTGCGGCGCCGGCACAGTGGTTCCTGATCCTGTTGGCTATCATTCTGCTGGGTGGAAGTTGGGAATACAGACGCCTGGCCGGGGTTGCCAGTCATCCAGCGGGTTACCTCATGGTTGCCGCGCAGGCGATAATTCTAGCCGTCCTGTTCTGGTACCAACGCGACTGGGCTACCGGTATCCATTGGTACTTATCGATTTGCTGTGCTGCCTGGCTACTGATGTTTATCCGTTTACCACTCTACCGCCCTGGCTCGCTCGCGGACAGCACATACCGGGCCATCTCCGTAAGCACAGCCATTGCGTCGGTCACGAGTTGCTGGTTTGCACTCAGCTGGCTGCGCATCCAGCCGCAAGGATCATGGCTCATTTTGTTATTGTTGTTGATCGTCTGGGCGGCGGACACCGGTGCCTATTTTTCCGGAAAAGCATTTGGCAAAAGAAAACTTGCGCCCCATATCAGCCCCGGAAAAACACTTGCAGGCTTGACGGGCGGGTTAATCGCCGCAACGCTGATTGCCCTGCTGGCGGTATATTTAATGCCAATCGCACCCATTGAGCCCGTACGACTTGTGCTGTTGAGCCTGGTGACCGCATTGGTGTCGGTTGGCGGCGATTTAATGATTTCATTGCACAAACGCACCAGTGGATTCAAGGATTCAGGCAACATATTACCGGGTCACGGCGGCATCCTCGATCGTGTGGACAGCCTGTTGGCAGCCGCGCCGTTTTTTGCGCTGGGCATGCTGATGTCGGGATACTGAGGGTTGAACACTTGATCAGCCAGGGTATTACCGTACTGGGTTCCACCGGTTCAATCGGCGAAAACACGCTGAATGTGCTGGCCCGTCACCCGGACCGTTATCACGTCGTTGCCCTCAGCGCACACACCAACGTAAGCCGCCTGGCGGAGCAGTGCCTGCAACACCGGGCCCGTTACGCGGTTATCGGCGACGAGGACCAGGCCGGGGCTCTGCAATCTGCGCTGGACCAGCTCAACTGCAAATCCGAAGTACTGGCCGGCAAGGATGCACTCAGCAGCGCCGTGCGCATGGATGAGACAGAGGTGGTCATGGCCGCCATTGTCGGCGCAGCCGGCCTTGAACCGACTCTGCATGCGGTGCAATGTGGCAAGCGCCTGTTGTTGGCCAACAAGGAGTCCATGGTGATTGCCGGCGAACTGTTCCGCAAAGCCGCTGCCGAACATGCCGCTACCATCATTCCCGTTGATTCCGAGCACAATGCATTGTTCCAGGTGCTGCCGGAAAATTTTGATGACGGACTCGAAAGCGCGGGTGTGGAACGACTGATCCTGACCGCTTCCGGCGGGCCTTTCCTGCACCGTGACCGCGACTCCCTGCGCAACATCACACCGGCCCAGGCGTGCAACCACCCCAACTGGGATATGGGGCGTAAAATATCTGTTGATTCGGCGACTTTGATGAACAAGGGACTCGAGGTGATCGAAGCACGTTGGCTGTTCAACGCCCGGCCCGATCAGATTGACGTCATCATTCACCCGCAAAGCATCGTGCATTCGATGGTCTCTTATCGTGATGGCTCGGTGCTGGCACAATTGGGCATGCCCGATATGCGTACACCGATCGCGTGTGCACTTGCCTGGCCAAGGCGCATTGACGCCGGTGTCAAACACCTCAACCTCGCAGATATACACAAACTTGAATTTTATGCGCCCGACCTCGATAGTTTCCCCGGGTTGGGCCTTGCGTTCGAAGTTTTGCAAGCCGGCGGTAATGCGCCGGTCATATTCAATGCGGCCAATGAAATTGCCGTTGAGGCTTTTTTGCAGGAGCGTATCGGCTTCTTGCAGATTCCGTCAGTCGTTTCCGCGACGCTCGATGCCTGTGAAGCGGGCAGAATCGATTCGCTGGAAGAAGTACTGGAATTTGACCGCCTCGCGCGTGCCGCAACCCGGAAAATTATCCACACACTAAAGGTATCTGAAAACTAACCATGTCTGAGTTCCTAGGTTCAATCTGGTGGTTACTGGTCGCGTTGGGACTATTGATCACGTTTCACGAATTTGGCCACTTCTGGGTGGCACGGCGAATGGGCGTTCGGGTGCTCAGGTTCTCGATTGGATTCGGTAAAAAGCTGTGGTCAAGGAAGGGCCGCGATGGTACCGAATACGTAATCGCCGCAATCCCGTTGGGCGGTTATGTCAAGATGCTGGATGAACGCGAAGGCGAGGTCAGCGAAAGCGATCTCGGACAGGCTTTCAACCGCAAATCCGTATGGGCACGTATCGCGATCGTCTCGGCCGGCCCGGTTTTCAACCTGATTTTTACCTTGTTGGCTTTTTGGCTGATGTTCCTGGTCGGCATACCGGAATCCAGACCGATTATCGGCGAGGTCAGCGGGATTGCAGCCAGTGCCGGGATTGAATCGGGCGACCGCATCGTTGCCTTAGACGGCGAGAGTACGGACACCTGGTCCCACGCCGTACTCGGCTTGATCACCCCGGCGCTTGACCGTGACAAGGTCAGCGTGGAACTGGAAAGCGCCAACGGCGAGCAACGCCAGGTGGTGCTGGATCTCAGCCAGCTTAACAGCGACTTCCAGGAAGAAAAGACCCTCGAAGGAATAGGCATCACTCCGTGGCGGGCGAGCCTGCCGGCAATAGTAGGCGAAGTGAGCGCAGATAGCCCCGCAAGCCGCGCGGGCGTCAAGGTGGGCGACCGCATCGTCAGCATTGGCGGTGAACCGGTTGCCGACTGGGCCTGGGTCGGCGCGCTGGTACAAAAACACGGTATCGCAGGCGAACCCTTGCAGGTCATCGTCGAACGTGCAGGTGGCGAACTGGAGTTGAGTGTCAACCCGGCCGAAAGAAGCGAAGGCTCTTTCTCAAAACGCCTGATCCTGGGTGTCACCAACCAGCCGCCGGATGCCAACCTGCAAGCGCAGCTCGGCCGCGCGTATTTTCTGCACAAGTACGGTGTGTTCGGCGGCCTTAATGCCGCAGCGTCCGAAATGTGGCGCCTGACCGGGTCCACGCTGGGTTTGCTTGGACGCATGCTGACCGGCAGCGCATCGGTTAAAAATCTTTCAGGGCCCATCAGCATTGCGCAGTTTGCCAATAGCTCTGCGAATGCGGGTGTTTCCAGCTTCCTGTTTTTCCTCGGCGCGATCAGCCTCAGTCTCGGAATTCTGAATTTACTGCCAATACCTGTTCTGGACGGAGGGCATTTGCTCTATTACCTGATAGAATTGGTCAAGGGCAGCCCTGTGTCTGAACAAATACAGGCGAAGGGTCAGTATATTGGCCTGTTGGCACTGATTGGCTTGATGGGAATTGCATTTTTTAACGATATTTTACGACTGGTCGGATAGACTACCTTCCGCAAAATAAGAAACTCTTACGGATCTGAATAAATGAGAAGAATCTTAATCATCCTGCTATGTGGCTTATTCACAATTAAGTCCGCCCTGGCGCTTGATCCGTTTGTCGTTTCCGATATCAGGGTCGAAGGCTTGCAACGTATCTCAGAAGGTACGGTTTTTAACTATCTGCCGATCGACGCGAACGAGCTTTTAACCGCAGCCAAGGCCCGCCAGGCAATCCGTTCGTTGTTCAGAACGGGCTTTTTCAGTTCTATCGACCTCGAGCGCGAGGGTG
>DATCZY010000313.1:0-6254 GCA_036525655.1 Lysobacterales bacterium
GGCGTCATCGTTGAAAGCATGCGCTTTCCGGGTGCCAGCGCGTTCTTGTGGTCACTGTCCGAGCGGTAACTGAAATTGCGCATCTGGTTGTCAAACAGGATACCCGTGCCTTCGGCCACGTATCCGGAGCCGAATGAGTAACCCAGTGTGTAGGTGTTTGATACGGCATTGCCATATTGGTCCATCACCGAATAATGCGTGGTATTGCGGCTTTCATAGCGCTCGAGCGACTCCGCCTCGATCGTCTCGACTTTTGCGGCCCGGTTCAAATCAATTTTTTCGGCCATCTCTTTTGCCAGTTCCTTGCTGATATAGGCATCAACGGATAGCTCGACAAAATCGGGGTCCCCCAGCAGGGAGCGGCGGTTGGCGGCGGCGCGTTTCATCACTTCCGCCAACAGGTGAAGGCTCCTGGCAGAGCCCTGCGCGTAACTCTGCACGTCGAAGTTTTCGAGGATATTCAGCATCTGCAGCAATGTTACGCCGCCACCGCTGACCGGCGGCATGGAAATGACCTGCGTGTCCCGGTAGGTGGTTGCAACCGGTACGCGCTCCTTGACCGCGTAGGCAGCCAGGTCTTCACGGCTGATGATTCCACCCGTTTTTTCAAATCCGGCGATGATCCTTTGCGCCAACTCACCCATATAAAATGCACTGGCGCCGTGCTCCATGATCTGCGCGATCGACCAGGCCAGGTCGGTCTGTACCAGCGTTTCACCCGCGACCCAAAGTTGCCCCACCGGCTTGAGATAAGCGGACCCCGGTCCGTGGACACCGATCACCTGTGACGCCATATTTAATACATTGGCAAGGTCATGTCCAACTTCAAAACCCTCACTCGCAAGTTGATAAGCCGGTTGTAACAGGTCTTTCCAGTCCATCGAACCAAAGCGTTGCCAGGCGGTGTAAAAACCGGCAACGGTGCCGGGCACGCCCGCGGCCATCGGACCGAAGGTGAGCTTGTCCCAATCCAGTTCACCATCCGCCTTGCTGTACTTTTCAACACTTGCGGCAAGCGGCGCGACCGAACGGTAATCGAAAGCAACGGTTTTTTGTTCCGCCGCCATGTGCGCCAGCATAAAGCCGCTACCACCCAGGTTACCTGCCCGCGGCAGCGTGACCGCGAGTGCGAAACCCACCGCTACGGCGGCATCCACGGCATTGCCACCCTTCGTGAGTATGCCCTGTCCCACGCCGGTGGCGATGCTGTTTTGTGACACCACCATGCCATAGCGGCCTTTGACCGGGTGGTGGATTGAGTCGTAGCGGACAATGGGCTGCTTCAGACCCGTAACTGTTTCCGTTGCCTGCGACCAGGCCCCAGCCGATGAAAACAGCAGCAGGAAGGAACAGGCCGAGAGTACGATCCTGCCCGTCTTGAACGACATGTTTGCAATCATTTTTTTTGCTTTCATTTTTTACCCGTCAAGCTCACTTCGCGGAGCGTAAAGCACGCCCTGGCCGTCGGCCGGTCATCTTGCCGTCTTCGAGCACCATCTCGCCATTGACCAGCACATACTGCACACCGCTTGCATACTGGTGGGGGTTTTCAAAACTTGCATGATCCTGGACCGTATCGAGGTCGATCACCGCGATATCCGCCATGGCGCCCACTTGTATACGGCCCCGGTCCCCGAGACCAATACGCTGCGCGGGCATTTTCGACATTTTGTAAACGGCCTCCCCGGTCGAAATGGTCTGGGTGTCACGCACATAATGCGCTAGGATTCTTGCAAATGTGCCGTAATTGCGCGGGTGCGGCACACCCTCTCCGGGTGCATAGATACCCCCGTCCGATGCGATCATGGTACGGGGATGCTGCATGATGCGGGTGACATCCTCATCCGACATGGCGTGAAACACACCTGCACAGCCGCCGTTTTCCTGTATCTCCATGGCCAGTTCCGCGGCCGTATCCATGTTCACGGCCTGTCCGCGCTCGCGCAGCACTTCGGCAAAGTTCTTGCCGTTGAGAGAGGCGTCCCATTCGCAGTCGGCGATGGCGATGCGGGAGGGGTCATCACCGCCGCGATCATGGATCAAATTGAACACGACACCCTCCTTGATGCGCGCGCGGATTTCCGGATCGTGCAATCGCGCCAGTTGCGCTTCACGCGGACCCGCCAGGCTCCAGGCCGGAAACAGGACGCTGATACCGGTGCTCGATGCCGCATACGGATATTGATCACTGGAAACATCCACGCCACGCGCATTGGCGGCATCGACCAGCGCCAGCGTTTCGACACTTGCGCCCCACATCTCTACACCCATGGCCTTGTGGTGGGTGATCTGCGCCGGCAGTTCAGCTTCTTCACCGATGCGGATGGTCTCTTTTACACTGTTGATCAGGTCCAGGCCTTCCTCGCGCATGTGGCTGATATAGATTCCACCATGCGTGCCTGCAACCCTTGCCAACTCGATCACCTCTTCGGTTTTCGAATACGCACCGGGAATATATTTCAAACCCGATGACAGGCCATAGGCGCCATCTGTCATACCGGTCTCAACCAGTTGTTTCATGGCTTCGAGTTCGCTTGCCGTCGGCGCCCGATCCTCGCGGCCCATGACCGCTTCACGCACCGTGTTGTGACCGATGAAAGTGCCAAAATTGATGCTGGCCGGCGTGTCTTCAAAGTCACTCAACAATTTTGCGATGGATAGATCCGAGCCGCCATCCGGCCCGCCGATGGCCGTCGTTACGCCCTGGCGGATGTAGTTTTCAGCATCGGGGTGGTTGAACAGGCCGCTGGACTTGCGCGACCCTCGCACGGCGTGGGAATGGATATCGATAAAGCCCGGCACCACCGCGAGTCCTGTCACGGCAATGCGCTGGTCAGCCGCGTAAGCGGAGAGATCACCGATGGCTGCGATGCGATCACCGCGGATGCCAATATCAGCAACGACCGGATGGGAGCCCGAACCCTTCCATACGGATCCACCTTCGAGCACGAGGCTGAAATCCCGCTCTGCTTCAGACGCTGACCTGTCAACCGCAGCACAAGCCGCAAGACCAAGAATAGATGCGGCAAGTAAGCCACGGATAATCGGGGTTTTCATAAGTTCATTCCCATAATATAGGACTGCTTAAAGTCAATTTTGCAATCACAGTATCCATTAAGTCTGTCCTGATGAACACCCGGATTCTGCAAGTGATATAAAAAAACCTGCGCCCATGAGGACGCAGGTTTTGTCTTAAGAAAGCTGGTCGGGGTATGGCCCCGGCCATTTACGCAGATAACTCAGAAGCCCATCCTTAGATTGATGTAGAAATAACGTCCGAGATCTGAATGTGCATCACCGACATACGCAAAGTAGCGGTCGGCCAGCGGCGCCCGCTCGTTGGTGAAGTTATTGATGCCAAGCCGCAGACGCGTATCGCTCTTCCACATGTCGAAACGGTAATCAACATTGAAATTGTAGGTGGTCATGGATGGAACAACCCACCTGCACAGGTCAATGCAGCTCACACCCGGGGTCAGGTCTGAACTCGTCCAGATAAAACTGCTCAGGTAGAACGCACTGAGATTGGCGCCCCAGGCATCCTTATTCCACGACAGGCTGAAGTTGTACTTGTTGGACTGGTTGCCATCCAGGCGCATCAGGTCGGCAAAACCGCCCGGATAATAGCCCACTGGTAAAATGCCCTCATTCGATGCTTGCAACAGCAACCCGGCGGCGCCGCCGGCTTTCTGCTCGTACTTGTCGTAAAAGGTGCCCCTGGCGGTGAAGTCCCAGGATCCCCAGCCCGTATCCAGGGCATAGTAGAGACCGATGTCATGACCTTTGACGGTGCGCGTATCCAGGTTCTGGTAGCCGTCTTCAATATAGACGGTGTCACCGATCGGGCAAATGCCAGCGGCCAGGTAATAGGGAATATCTTCGGGATCCACAGGACCATAGCCTATCGCCGGATTGCCGATAAAATTGTCACAGTTGTTCGGGCCGTGCTCAATGCGCAGCAGCAGGTCGAGCAACGTAGCATTGGTTTCACCAAACAGGCCAATCGTGTCCTTCTTCTTGATCGACCAGAAATCCAGGGTAATCATCAGGTCGTCGATCGGAGTCCAGACAGCACCAATCGACGTGTTGGTGGACTTTTCAGGATCGAGATCACGGTTGCCCTCAGCGCGGCGCTGTACACCACCACTGCAAACCAGTTCATCGACTGCGCCTTCACCGCCATAATCTTCGCCATAACGGCAAACCTGGTTTTCGATCGTGTTGGTACGCACCACCAGGTCTTCGTTAACCGTGATCAGGTTTGGTGCACGGAACGCCTTGGACCAGGAACCGCGGATAAGCAACGGTTCAAACAAACGCCAGCCAAAAGCGATTTTGGGAACCGTATAGGAACCGTAATCGGAAGCATGCTCGTAACGCGCTGCGAATTGCAGGTCCAGCGTGCTGAATACGGGCACCGCAAACTCGGCGAACAGCGAAGTGGTTTTCCTGCTGCCGCTGCTGTCGCCGGACGGGCTCGAGTTCATCACGTCGGATATGTACGGATAGGTCTCGCCATCCCGGTTGGTGAACGTAATGGTGCCGTCGAGTCTCGGGTCACGGTCGTCGGAGAAGGACTCTTCCCGCCATTCCGCACCAGCGAGAAACCCGACCGGTCCGGCGGGCAGATTGAACAGATCATTCTTGCTGACTTTGAAATCGGCCATTTTTAAATCGGTCTTGTTGATGCGATAGACATCGACCAGGGACCTTTCAATGTTGGAGGTGGCATAATTACCACCGCTGAACGGGTTGTAAGCCGCGGGCGTGGGATCGTTAAGGGCTTCCTGCATCAGCGTATTGGAGATACGGCCGCGGGTGATGTCTTCGCGCTTCGCTTCCGACCAGACAACCGCGCCGTCCCAGTCCCAATCGCCCCAGGAACCCCGGAAACCCTGCAGCACGCGCCAGGTGGTCGCCGTGTTATCAACGGCCCGGTTCACCTCGGTCCAGGAGAAGTAATCCAGCAGCAAATCCCGGCCATTGGGATAGACGTCACCGATAATGTCTGCGGGCAGGCGATTGTCGGAACCAATGGGGCCAAACGGGTTGTAATAGTTATTCGCACCGACTTCGAGTTCGACACCTGTCGTCATTGTAGATGGCTGACGAAACAGGTTGGTCTTGGCCCTGTAGTAGGACACTTCCGTGTACGCTTCGGTCCCATTTTCAAATTCATGATTTACAAATAAGAAAACGTTATAGCGGTCGAGATCGGAGTACAGGTCGCGGTTCGTATTGGAATTGTAACGGTAAGGACCGGCCAGTCCATCCGGGAGTCTGCCGACACCGTCAGGCAGTCCACACATAACGTTATTGATCACCCATGCCTGCTCACGCTGGCAATTAGGATCGCCGATCGGCCAGGTCTCAAACTCTCCGGCTGAATCCGTGATACCGCTGATACTGCCTGCCATATCAAACTGGCCAAACGAGGAATCGATGGAGTCATTCCTGAAAGTCGTGACTGCCGCACCGCTAACGGGGTTAACCAGCCATGGTGAATCGGCAGGTAACAGGTATCTCATATCCGAATTGGCCCACTTCGGATCATCCTGGGAATTGACCCGGTCACGGTGATAAAAATCGGCAAACAGGCTGACATTCGTGCGGCCTTCGTTGAAGTCGTGGCCCCACTCGACGTTCGCCCGGATGTCATTTCGGGGAATATTATCGTACCAGTCGTACCGGACTTGCACGTTCAGTCCTTCGAAGTTGCTCTTAAGAACGGTGTTGACAACACCGGCAACGGCATCGGCGCCGTAAATGGCCGAGGCGCCATCACGCAGAACCTCAACCCTGCGCACACCGAGCACGGGAATTTCATTGGAGTTGACGGTGTTGACTGGCACGAAACTGCCACCAACCTCTTCAGTCTGGTAACCCGCGGCCTGCACCATGCGGCGACCGTTCAACAAGACCAGCGTATTACCGGTACCCATGTTACGCAGATTGAATGCGCCAATGTCACCGCGTACGGAGTTGACGCCACCGGAAATGCTTTCAGATTCACTCTGAAAGTTCTGCCCCTGCTCGGTCATTGTCGCCAGGAGTTCGTCACCGGAAGTGATACCGAAACCTTCGATATCCGCCGAGCTTATCACCGACACGGAAAGCGCTTCTGAGATGGCGGCACCCTTGATCTGCGTACCCGTCACGACAACTTCTTCCAGCACCTGCTCGTCGGTTTCCGCGGTTGCCTGTGTCAGGCGGGTCGTCCTTGAAAGCTCACTTATCGGACCGAAGACAAAGGT
>DATCZY010000314.1:0-3167 GCA_036525655.1 Lysobacterales bacterium
GCCGGACTCGAACCGGCACTTTGTTGCCAAAACTGGATTTTGAATCCAGCGCGTCTACCAATTTCGCCACTCCGGCAGGATTTGCAAGGCGCAAAGTATATATTTGCATGCGATGCTGCGCCAGCATTTAAGTCACAATTCTTTGCTTTTTGTGATTAAAAAGTACTGTGGATCCTAAAGTTTATCCTCAAACCAGATTCGATCGAAATAAGCCGTAACATGCGGGTTGAATAACGCGTGATCGACGAGGAATGCATCGTGTCCCATCAGTGATTCAAGATTGGTGAAACTCGTGTCTATGCCATTTGAACGCAGTGCATCGGCAATTTCTTTTTGTTGATACACGGGGAACAGGATGTCGGTTTCCACACCGATTACACAGGCTGATTTGAGCCGGAACTCAGCCAGCGCGGTTGGCAGATCCGGATAGCCATCGGACACGTCGAACCAGTCCATGGCGCGGGAAAGATACAGGTAGCTGCACGGATCGAACGAACGCACAAACCGGCGTGCAGCGGCTTCCAGGTAGGATTCGACCTCGTAGTTCATGCCGAACAACTCGGGTGGGAAATAGTCCTGCTTGCGCCGTCCGAAGCGCGTACGCCATTCCTCCGCCGAACGATAAGACAACATGCCCAGCTTGCGGGCCATGCGCATGCCCTTTACCGGCCAGTTCTTCTCATCGTAGTTACCATCATTCCAGTACCTGTCCGAGACGATCAGCTCTCTTTGCAAAGACCGTATGGCGATACTGAAGGGTGCTGCGTTCGAAGAGCTCGAAATGGTCAGGAAGTGCCGCGCACCCGTTGGGTTCTGCTGCAGGTAGGCCAGTGAGCTCATGCCGCCCATGGAGGGCCCGACCATGGTGCATAGTTGTTCGATACCCAGGTGCCTGATGAGCATGTGCGCAGCTTTTGCGATGTCCTCGACACACAGTTCAGGAAAGTCCAAACGGTAAGGTTTATCGGTTCCCGGCTTTATGCTGGCTGGCCCGGTCGAGCCTTTACAGCTTCCCAGCGAGTTCAGGGCGATCACGCAGAAACGGTTGGTGTCTATCGGCGCACCGGGTCCGACCATCATCTCCCACCAGCCGGGAGAGGGGTCTGCCTTGCTGGACGCCGCGTGAGCGTTGGGCGAGAGGCCGCTTTGGATCAGAACCGCATTGGAACGATCCGTGTTGAGCTCCCCCCAAGTCTCGTATGCGAGTGTGAAGGAGGGCAATATACCGCCTTTCTTCATTACCAGGGGTTCGGTGATACGCAAAAACTGGGTCGCTGATGGCATAAGCTACGATTCAAATACAAAGTCATTACAATAATAGCCTGTCGGTCACCGGAATGCGCGTGGTAAGCAAATTGAAACAGTCAAAAGCCGGGCAGAACATCCGTGCATCAGGGCTCGTGAGTAGCACGCAAAGCGGTGTCCACCAGCATCTGCAATCCCTTGTGCGCAAACACCTCGAAACAACCTGGTCACAACCGTTGCATGTTCCGACCGTAGAATCATATCGTCAGCTGGAACAGCGGGCACTGCTGCCTAACGACCGGCCATTCATTCTGGATTCCGGCTGTGGAACGGGTAAAAGCACCAGGCAACTTGCGGGAATGTTCCCCGGGCACCTGGTCATTGGCGTAGATCGCTCGCTCAAACGGCTTGGCAGGAGCGGTGTCACTGCTAGCATCCTGCACACTGAGAACTGCGTCCTGGTAAGGGCGGACCTGGCCACGTTCTGGCGCCTGTTGCTCGATAGCGGCTTGTCACCCGACCGACATTTTCTGCTCTACCCCAATCCCTGGCCCAAACCCGGTCATTTGTCACGACGCTGGCATGGACACCCTGTCTTTCCGAAGTTACTGGCTTTGGGCGGTGAGATTGAAATGCGTTGTAATTGGGAGGTTTACGCACAGGAATTTGCACAGGCTGCGAGTTTCGCAACCCATACGAGTTTAAACGTGAAGGAGATCAAGCCGGATATCGGCATTTCTCCGTTTGAGCAGAAGTACCTCGAAAGGGGTCAGCGCTTATACTCCGTTCGTGTGCCCGCGCTTTATACGAAGGCCCTCAGGCTGTCCCGGCCAAGCGGTTAAAAAACCCGAGTTTTCGGCGCAAAATCTACTTGGTATCTTCTTCAACCGGTGGTGGCGGCGTGTAATGGTGGATGCCCTCGAGGCTGTTGTAGATAAACGTCACAAACTGCGCCGGTGTGATCCAGATTTTACCCAGTTCTTCGTCCCACTCCCCGGTTGGTTCAGCTGCGATTATCTGTTGCAGGTTCATGTCCCTGTCTATCAATTCCTGCACATTGGCGCTGGCTTTGACGAGATAGTCGCGATAATTTTTCAGGTCTTCCGTCATGGCCAAAGGGCCGTGTCCGGGAATGATACGTGTTGATTCATCCGCCAGGGACAAGGCGAGATCTGCCGCTGCGACCAGACCCTGCATGGACCCGCCGGCGTCGAGGTCAACATAGGGGTATAAACCGTTGAAATACATATCACCCATGTGGATAACGTTGCTGACAGGGAAATGTATGATGCTGTCACCGTCGGTATGGCCGTTGGCAACGTAGTAGGCGGTTGCTGATTCACCGTTCATATGCAGCGTCATGTGGTCGTTGAATGTGACCAATGGCAAGGCATCCCTGGCATAAGGAGGCGTCGTTTCCTGACTGAAAATGCTGACCTGTTCGGTGGTCATTCTCTTGCGGATGTTGTCATGCGCGATAATCACCGCGCCGATACCACCAATGGTTTCGTTGCCGCCGACGTGGTCGGCGTGATAATGCGTATTCACGACAATCCTGATGGGTTTGTTGCTGATTTTTCGAATGGCCTGTAATAACTCGGCCGTGACCGGCTTGACCTGGTCATCGATGATGAACAGACCGTCTTCACCGGTTGAGATACCTACGTTGCCACCACGCCCCTTGAGCATGTACACGCTATCGGAAAGCTGGAAAGTGGAAAACTCAACGGGTTTATCCTGGGCCGACAAACTGGTTGTCGAGGCGATCAACATAACGGTTAATAGCACGGATTTCATACACCTGTCCCTGATCCATGGATTTAAGGACTACTAAGGTACACGCTGATCGAGGTAAAGCGCAATTGCTGATACGTTGTTGGTTGCCACCGATACCCGGTTGGCCTGGATGTCACCGGATGCGC
>DATCZY010000315.1:0-8307 GCA_036525655.1 Lysobacterales bacterium
TCACTTACACACGCAACAATGATGAAGTAGGTATCTGGCCGGAGAGCATGGAAGGCTACGAGTATTTTTCAGTGACCCGCTGGCATATCCTGCCAGGGAAAAACCGCGCGTTTTATGACGGGCTGAAAAAGGTAGACGCGACGCTTAAGGCAGGCGGATTCCCGGGCTATTACGCGTTCATCGATACCGTTTCCGGTGGTGAAGGAAACTCGGTCACGCTGGTGAGCCCACGCAAGAATTTTGCCGATATGGCTCCCAAAGAGCCCTCCTTCATGGATATCATGAACAAGGCCATGGGTGAGGATGAAACCACTGCGTTTCTTGCTGATTGGGGCTCCACTTATAAGGCAGGAAGGAATTACCTGCTGCATCACATGGCAGAACAGAGCGATTATGGTGATGGCAAATAGCCGCCAGGCTATCCGTCCAATCGAACCCCGGCCTTCTGGCCGGGGTTTTTTTATGGACAGGTATGAATAATTTAACTGACAACAAAATGCCAATCCTCAATAGCGACAAAAAGCCAATCAGAAAAACACCGGAATTTCCGATATCATAGCCACTTCCAAAGACGGAAAGACTCAAAGACCACCCATGAACACCTCGATCGTATTGACCATCCTGGCTGATGATCAGCCCGGTATCATCCAGTCCGTTTCCAGGGTCCTCCACAAGCATGGAGGAAGCTGGACCCACAGCAGCATGAGTTCGTTAGCCGGGCAGTTTGCCGGTATCCTGCTGGCTTCTGTGCCAACCGAAAACTCCGTTGCCTGTCAGCAGGAGCTGCTTGGTCTCGAGTCGCGCGGTCTGCATGTTGTCGCCCATATCAGCAAGCCAGCGACGGCTTCGGAAGCGACACGAGAATGTGTTCTGGACCTGGTCGGTAATGACAGGCCAGGTATCGTTAACGAAATCACCGCGGTGCTTGCCAGGTACAACGTCAACGTGCGGGATTTGGAAACAGCGGTCGAGGCGGCTTCCATGGCAGGCGGCGAACTGTTCAAAGCCCGGGCTGAACTGTTGGTGCCTGTGAGCACCCCTCTCGATGTGTTGGAAAGTGAACTCGAAAACCTGGCCAATGATTTGATGGTGGATATTCGCCTGGAAAAATAAGCCCGCTTCAGACCGTGGTTCAAACGCGGAAAAATAACAAAAAGGAAGTTACATGACCGACGCGAATGAACAGATCCACGCCGCCAAAAGGCTCCTGCTCATCTCCCTGCTGGTGGTTTTCATAGCCAGCTTCATCGCGTCGGCGGTGCAGGATTCGGGGGGGAGCGTGCATGTTCAGGATATCAAGATTCCGACGCAAAATGGTCAGTGGGTGGTGGCCGATCTCTATAAGCCGCGCACCGCAACCAAAGAAACTCCGGCGCCGCTGGTGGTGGTCGTACCGGGTTTTCAACGCTCGAAGGAAGCGCTCGCGAACGTCGCTATCGAACTCTCCCGCCGCGGCGTGGTTGTCATCCTGATCGACCCTTACGCGCAGGGCTTCTCCAGCGCATCGATGAGCCCCCGGGCCGCAACCCTCGAAGGCTATGGCCTGTTCGCAGTGGTAGATTACGCGGCCGAAACGCAGAATATGAATTACATCGACCGCGCCCGGATTGGCGCAACCGGACATTCCGCCGGTGGTAACGCCGCCATTCACGCCGCCAGCTATTTTGGTAAGGAAGCGATAAGGACCGGTCGACCCAGCAAGCTCAATTCCGTCTTCGTTTCGGGTTATATGCTCTCGATGAGCGAGGCTGTCCTGAAAGACGTGCGTTCCAACGTCGGCGTGAGTTACGCGTTTTACGACGAAGGCGCATACCGGAATGAGCTGAAAAACGGTGATATGCGCTATGCCCCGGAATCAATCAGAACGGTCAATTCCGGTCTTGCACCGAGCGGCGAGCGTATTGAAGAAGTGGAAATTGGCCGCTATTACGGCAACAAGCAGGACCGGACGCTGCGGATCGTGCACAACGAGATGATCCTGCACCCGTTTCAGCCCTACATCACCGAGGCGACGGCTAACCAGCTCGAGTATTTTGAGCGGGTTTTTGACCTCGACAGTGAACTTACCCTCGATGACCAGGTTTGGTACTGGAAGGAATTACTGGGTTTGATCGCATTGGTCGCAGCCCTCGTGGCGGTCGTGCCGATGGGTCGCTTGCTGTTGCTGATCCCGTTTTTCAAACCGCTGGTACACCCGCTGCCGCCAGCCCTGTCCAAACCCAAAGGCAGGGGCAAGCTGATTTTCTGGAGCATGTTCGTGGTGGGTGCGCTGATCGCCTGCTTTACCTATATCCCGATGGCGGAGCTGTCGCAAAAGCTGTTTGTTGCAGCCTCGAGCCGTCAACAGACCTGGTTTTTCCCGCAGCGCATGAACAACGCGGTCATGCTCTGGGCGGTGCTCAACGGCAGTATCGGCTACCTGATGTTCTGGCTGAGTTACCGGTTTTTTGGCCGTAAGCATGGCGTGGCGCCGGAGATGTGGGGAGCATCGACCAATCTTTCAGAGTTGTTCAGGACCTTTTTGCTCGCGCTGGCCCTTTTCGTATTCTACTTCCTGTTCCTGTTCACGATTTACTACTTTCTGCACGTGGATTACCGTTTCCTGTTCATGGGGGTGCGCACGTTCCAGCCTGAACTGCTCATTCTGCTGGCGATGTATGTGCCGTTTTTCTTTATCTTTCTTTTATCGAACTCGCTACGCATCAACGGTGCCATGCGCTTCGAGGGTGAGCCCGCATGGAAGAGTATGCTGGTCGGCGGTTTTGCAAACTCCCTCGGGCTGATGCTGATCGTGGTGGTCCAGTACCTGACTTTTGCGCTGACCGGCACCGTTTACTGGACCGATGGCTGGTTGTACGTCAACCTGTTATTCGCAGTGGTGCCGATGATGTTCGTGCTGCCGTACCTGAACCGGTTTTTCTTCAATATGACCGGCAGGATCTATCTCGGCCCGATGACCACGGGTCTGATTTTTATCATGATCCTGATTTCAAACACGGTGATCTACCTGCCGTTCTGATCTCGCCCATCGCGAATAAAGAAAGACCGTAGCGAGCCACATTGTTGCGGTAATGGACCGGGTTGAATTGTTCCTGAGGATAAAGGGTATCGCAAGAAGGCGGTGAACGGGCCGTTAAAGGGTACAGATATCGCGCGGCGTCAGGTGGGGTTTATAAATCGTCCTCGTCGAAAAGATCATCCCACTCGTCCAGCGCTGAATTGAGTGCTTTGAGTTCGTTTCTTCTTTCTATCTCGCGTCGCGCTGCAAGCCGCCGCTGCTCTGCGGATGTGTCCTTTTTATGCAGAACAACAGGCTCTTCTGATGACTCATCAAAATCCAGGTCATCTTCAAAATCATCGATGGTATCCAAGTCATCATCCTCAAATTGCAATTGACTTTTTTCACCCATCTGAGCATCTCCACACTGAGCTAGGTACTAATAGGGCGAATTAAAAAATCACTTTGTCTTTATGTCAAGGTTTTTTTATGCGGCAAATATTGGCAATCAGGATATTTGAGAACCGAAAAATCGCTTGCCGGGCATTGGTATGCGGAAGAGCCTGGTGTTTAGACACTCGTATTTACAGCGCTTGTCCTGCTACGAACCCGGATGACCAGGCCCATTGGAAGTTAAAACCACCGAGGTGACCGGTGACATCGATCACTTCGCCGATAAAGAAAAGGCCGGGGGTTGTCGATTCCATGGTCCTGGATGACAGGTCTCGCGTATCCACGCCACCCAGGGTAACCTCTGCGGTGCGGTAGCCCTCGGTACCGGCCGGTTTAAGCACCCAGCTTTCAAGTTTTTGGGCAACCGCCTCAAGCCACACATGCGGCCATTCGGCCAGCGCGGTTTCCGCGAGTTGGGGCCACCATAACTGTTCCAGTTCCAGTACCAGCTTGCGCGGCAGCAACTGATCCAGTTGTGTACGTAACAGGGCGCGCGCGTGTTGCCGTTTCCAGCTGAGTAGCAACTCCATGACATTCCGGTCGGGTAACAGGCGGGCATGGATTTCTTCGCCCGGAGACCAGTAGCTGGAAAGTTGCAATGCTGCCGGACCGCTTAGCCCGCGGTGGGTGAAGAGTATGTCCTCGCGGAACGATTGCCTGTCGTTAAACAGCACGGCCCCGGTGGAAACCCCCGACAGACGCTCGCAAACGGCGTGCATCGCATCGGTAAAAGTAAATGGCACCAGGCCTGGCGATCGGGGTAACAGGCGCAGGCCAAAGCTCTCCGCCAGTTCGTAACCGATTCCGGAGCCACCAAGACTGGGGACCGACAAACCGCCGGCAGCCACCACCAGCACTTCGCCGGCGAATTTGCCCAAGCTGGTGCCGAGGTGGAAGCCGCCCCCGGATCCTGCCTTATCCGTGGATGTGCCGGATTCAGCGTCTGGGCGCCTGGCGCTGTTAACCCAGGCTGCAGATGTGTGGTGAACCGCTTCGATCTCGCAGTTGAGCCTGATCTCGACCCCTGCCTGACGGCATTCCTGCATCAGCATGGCGAGGATGAGCTTCGAGGACTGCTGGCAAAAGAGCTGGCCACTCAAACCATTGGTGGTTTCTTTTTCGAAATATTCGATGCCGTGTTTTTCGACCAACGTAATGAAATCCCATTGCGTATACCGGCTCAGCGCCGATTTGCAAAAATGCGGATTGGCGGAAATAAAGCGATCGTGCGTCACGTATAGATTGGTGAAATTACAACGTCCGCCACCGGACATCAGAATCTTCTTGCCGGGCTTGTTAGAGCGCTCCAGCACCAGCACACGCCGTCCGCGTTTAGCGGCAGTGATCGCACACATCAGGCCGGCAGCGCCTGCACCGATGATTATGACGTCGTGGTTTTTCATGGTTACGCATTATGGCCGGCAAAGGCGTCATATGCACAAGCTTGTTGTCCCGCCTGCAGGATTTATTTTGAGATTTTGCCGCCCAGATTGCGTGGCAGCGGTGGTGTTCCCTGCGTTTTATATCAGTTCGCCTATACTTGAGTTACTCACTCGCTTTGAAATCCGGTCAAAGACCGGGATCAGTTCATACCAAGGGCTGATAGAAGAGGGTAATAACTATGAATGATTCGTGGAGAAAGTAAAGATGATTAAACAAGCAATTTCAAAAACCGTTTTGGCAGCGGCATTGCTGGCAGCGGGTATCGGTAGCAGTATGGCCGATGGTGACCTGGACAAACAGATCGCCCACGCGCGCGCCGCAGCCCCGGCTGCGATCGGTGCCGGTGCAACGGTGGTCGTTAACGGTGAGGTCGTTGTTGAAGGCAGCAACGGCTGGACCTGCATGCCGGATACCATGCCGGGTGACGGTGCCGCTATTTGTGTCGATGCATTGTGGGCTGAAATGATGGCGGCCGTGGGTTCGAAAGCGCCATTCAAGGCAACCGGACTGGGCCTGTCATACATGTTGATGGGCGAACCACCGGGCAGTGGCGTGAGTAACTCCACCCCCTATCATGAAGACCCGGTGCACGCACACGATTACGTGGAAACCGGTCCGCACCTGATGGTGATCGTGCCGAAAGAGATGTTGGAAGGCATCACCACGGACCCGTCCTCGGGCGGCCCCTACGTGATGTGGAAGGACACCGACTACGCCCATATCATGATACCGGTGGATAACGGTTTATAAGCTTAAACCCGGACTCGCCCGGGTTTGCCCGTCATGCACACCTGATCCGCAGCCTGTAAAAGGGCTGCGGATCCATTGGGTTTCGCGTTACTCCGGGCCAGGACCCGTGGTCCTGCGTACAACTGCCCTGGTGGAGACTGCCCTAAAAACGATAGTTGAAAGTGGCGCCCATTAATAATGCAGGGTCGTAATCGCTCTCATCCACGACGACATCCATCGAATCCTTGATTCTGAGTTTGCCATTGAATACGAGACCCGCAAAAACGTTCAGGCTGAGCTTCTTGCTAGGGTTCAGGTTGGCCGTGAATACCAGGGGCATGGATTCGTCACGCCCGACACCACCGGGCGCCGGCCCTTCATTGGCAAGACGGAACTCGATGTTTTCGTAACGACCCGCCAAACCCAGTGACCAGTCATCGTTGAGCTTGTAACTTAGGGTCAGGCCGGGTCCCTGCGAAGAAGCCAGGCCCCGTCCGGTTGACAGGTTCCAGCGCTCGGTGATATCCCAATCGATGGCCAGCACCGGAAAGAACCGGGTCCCGTTTTCAAGACGTGAAAATATACCGAAACCGGGTCCGATGGTCAGGTTTTCCCTGAGCCGCCAGGTCATCGCGGCATACATGCCGAGCGTGCGGCTGTCGCTGGAACTGGCGTCTTTTTCGCCATTGAAACGCAGTGTGGGAATGATCATGATCGTGCTGGTTTCACC
Organism: Lysobacterales bacterium; assembly: GCA_036525655.1. Taxonomy (GTDB): domain Bacteria; phylum Pseudomonadota; class Gammaproteobacteria; order Xanthomonadales; family SZUA-36; genus SZUA-36. The sequence continues at coordinate 6,354 of DATCZY010000315.1, forward strand.
AACCCCGAAACGCCCCGCCAACGTCACACGGGTATCATCGATTTTATTCCAGGGCGCGCCGCCACCGAAACCACTTCCATCTTCAAAATCGTAGTTGGCCTGCCCGCCGCCAACAGTTATTCCTATCGAGTCCCGTCGGCTCCATGCGTAATCAAGCCCGGCGCTGACAAACCAGCGGTCCTTCGAAAAACCGCCGCCGCTATCCTCCAGATCGGCTTCGGCGTAATGCACGCCACCACCATCTATTTTGAAATACCATGGACCATGTTGTTGCTGTTGCGCTGCGACCGGCAGGGCATAAAGTAAGGCGGTCAATGCGATGGCGGTGAAAGTCTTGGTGCTGCGGATCATAAAAAAGCCTTCTCGTCGTCGGGTTTGGGCATGGCAAAGCCAGGGCAAGGCACAAGCTTATTGAAACTCACGATGAAAGTCACCAAAAGTCATTGGCAGCGGAAATGTCGCAGTATCCCGGTATAGCGGTTGCCTGCTGATGTACCTGTTTTTACTCAGAAAAAATCATGTTTTGTTGCTTTGCGGTCTGACGTCTGTGCTTAACAACAACAGTGGACATAAAGAAACCAGCTTTTGTCATTGTTCAAAGAGCTCTAACGCCGTAACGACTTTAAAGCAGCGGCCGCCGGGTCAGCGGCCGCTTCAAATTGCTTCAACTCATTGGTGAGGTGGGGCCAGGAATGGGGACTCGGTCAGGAAAGCGACGTCATTGGCGGTGACGTTGTCATCGTAAACCGGATCAAACCCGGATATCACCATACTTAGAACCTCTTCGTCACTGTTAGCAGCAAGCCCCCGGCCACCACAGTTGTTGGTGTGCGGCTGGGGAACCAGTTCGGAAGTCTCGAATCCCCAAACCCCCAGGCATGCCGCCCATTCGAAATCCACCTTCAGGCGATCATCGGCCAGTACGGGTGACAGTTCTGATGGGACTTTATAGGCATTTTTTGGCATGCCATCCGCCAGATCAATTGCCGTCAATATTGCAATGATGTCAGCGTTGAACAGGGAAAACCAGGTGTCCGGGTCGGAAGCAGTGTTGTAGGCATCCTTTTTCTCGTCCGGTACAAACCAATTACCAAAGGGACGACCCACCCGGTCAACCTGGCCCTCACTTAAAAATACGCAATCGACCGACTTGATGCTGGTGAGTCTTTGTGCTGGCATTGAAAAGGCGCTGAGGTCACTGCTGGTGGGCGTAAAATCGACCGTCGCGTTATTGCAGTCGGTAAAATTAAATGTCATCGAGCCCACCGACTCGTTGTCGCCGCTCGCCGGATCAAAGTTTCCGCCAAAACCCGTTCCGGAAAACCGGAGTACGTCAACTGCGATACTGGAGTCACCGGTGTAATCAGCGAGGCCAAGTAACCAGAGGAGTTCACCCGTGTCATCATAACCGTAAAAATAAAACACAAACTGACCGGTGGAAATCTTTTCGATCACCCACCCCTGGCCACTTTGTTCGGGGTTGTACCAGGAACCCGTGACACCCGCATTGATGCTGGGGTTGATCCGCTCGGACGAGCCCCAGGTCTTCTGCACGTTGATTTTATGTCCGTTGGTATCAACGGCCCCGGAACCGGCCGGGAACGCGCTGTTTTTGATACCCACAACGATGGCCATGACATTACTTCCTGCAAGAAAATCCACACCGGGGTTTGTAAATGCCGCCACGCCCTCTGTTTTCATCCTCTCAAGTGCTCCTACATCGAGAAAAGAAGGATCGTCCGAGGCCCGCATAAACACGGATATTGCCATTGACGCCTATTTCACCGACGGGCGCAGAAACAGACAGGCCATTGAGCCCGGCACAGGTGATCACCTGCTCCGCGCTGACCGAACAATCCAAACGGTTTTCCACACCCACGTCATTTTCAAAATTAATGTGATAGACCACCGAATCGGAGAAGCGGGTTTGCGTGTTGGCCGCATGGTTTACCGT
>DATCZY010000316.1:0-5083 GCA_036525655.1 Lysobacterales bacterium
TCCCTAAGCGGACCAAGGTATCGGTCATTTTCCCCCAAGCCGACACCGTTTTTAACCCCGTCGTGCAACCGGCGGGGTTTTTTTATGTTCAGGATTATGTTCAGGATGAACGGTACACCGCGGGCGCAGGACGCGCACGACTGCAGGGATGCAGGAGGTAGAGCACCAAGAGTAGGCGCCCGTAGGCGACGCAGGAGCAGTTGCCGAGGAGCGGCGTCTCTCAGGTTAGCACTATGCGTGTGGTGTGGGGTTAAAACCTCAATACTGGTCTGCAGGTCCGCCAGCGTTGTGTAGTCCCTTGCTTCCTGGCTCGCTATGAATACTTCCCTGTAAGCTCGAGCTCGACTCCTGTCTCGCACGGCCCTGACGCAAGGGGCTACACCCCGCTGGCTAAGCGGTTACTGACACGTCAATGGTTTCAGTCCGATGAGGTTAAGTTTGGCCAAATGCCAGCCTGAGCCACGCGCAAGAAGCGCACAACTGCAAGGACAAGGCGACAGCGGTTCCCGCTCTCACCTTGTCTGTCTCGCACGGCCCTGAAAAAAGGTACCGCATACCCCTGGTTAAGCGCTTGCTCGCACATCAATGGTTTCAGAGACAGCCCAAATGCAACAATCCGCCCGCAAACAACAACCCCATCATCCGGGTAAAATAACTCGTGCTAGCGGAGGGTAAAATGGACATTCAGGATGTTTTGAAGTTTGGCGTGGCATTTGTCGGATTGGCCCTGATTATTGGTGCGGTAAACAATTTGCTTACGGGTTATAACCTTCGGTTTAACCGGCAAGGGAAAGTTTTTTCGAAGGGATGAACCCGGTCACTTTATGTTTTTATTTTTTACCAGGGTTTTATTGGGATGCGCGTGCCTTGCGCTTGTATACTTTGTGCCTTCCTGATCTTATGCATAATCAACATTGACACGGGTTGGAGAGCGCGATGAATCTATTTGATATGTCTGGCAAAGTCGCCGTGGTTAACGGCGCATCACGCGGTATTGGCGAGGCCATCGCCAAGGGCCTGGCCGGTTGCGGCGCAGTGGTCGTGTTAACCAGCAGACGGCAGGAAAGTGTGCAGAAAGTCGCAGATGAGATCGTTGCAGCCGGTGGTAAAGCCGTCGCGAAGGCCTGTCATGCGGGGCATCTCGATGAAATAGACGCTTTGTTCAAGTACATCGATGACGAGTTTGGCCGTCTCGATATACTGATCAACAATGCGGCCACGAACCCCTATTATGGCCCGGCCACCGACCTGTCTCCAGAGGCCTTTGACAAGACGGTCGAAGTCAATCTCAAGGGGCCTTACTTCATGCTTGCAAAAGCGGTACCCCTGATGAGTAAAAGTGGTGGCGGCAGCGCTGTGAACGTGGCTTCCATCACGGCGCTGACACCTCCGCCAGGGCAGGCTGTCTACTCCATGACCAAGGCCGGCCTGGTCAGCATTACCCGTTCATTCGCAAAGGAATACGGTCGGCAGGGAATCAGGGTCAATGCCATCCTGCCGGGTGTGGTTGAGACCCGGCTCGCGTCCGCCATGATCCATGATCCTGCTGTCCAGAAGTGGATATCCCGCCTGCCGGCGGGGAGGGCAGGACAGCCTGAAGACATGGTGGCTGGCGTCCTTTACCTGGTTTCAGACCAGGCGGCTTATACGACCGGCACCACGCTGGTCATGGATGGCGGGGCAACCCTGGGTTAAAAATGGAAAACGCAAGCAGCAATCCAACCACCCCGGTCAGGAAAGGCGAGGCACTCGACTGGCCAGCCCTGGAGCGGCATCTCGAGTTGGTACTGCCGCACCTCGAAGGTGCTGCTGAAATCAGCCAGTTTGCCGGCGGCAATTCCAACCTCACCTACCGTTTGAAGTATGCCAACGAAGACCTGGTGGTGCGTAGACCACCGTTTGGAACCAAGGCTAGAACGGCACACAGCATGATCCGCGAGTATCGCATCATGAATGGCTTGAAGCCGGTCTTCCCATCCGTGCCCGATACACTCTATTACAGCAACGATGAATCCATCATTGGCTCAGAGTTTTACGTGATGCGAAAGGTCGACGGGGTACTGATCAAGAATCAGCTTCCGGCGCAGTGGAAACTCACTCCAGCGGACACACGCAGGTTTTGCACCTGCTTCTGGGGCAAGCTGATCGAACTGCATCAGGTGGATTACCTCGAGGCCGGGCTTGGAGATTTCGGCAAACCGGAAGGCTATGTTGAGCGCCAGATTTCGGGCTGGAACCGGCGTTTCGAGCGGGTCATCACGCCCGATGTAGATTCGTTTTCCGCGGTGCGCGACTGGCTGGTGGCCAGCATGCCCGGTGACAATGTCCGCCACTCGATTCTGCATGGTGATTATCGTATTGATAACGTTATTTTCGACCGGGATAATCCCTGCAACATCCTGGCGGTGTTGGATTGGGAGATCTGCGCGCTGGGAGACCCATTGATGGATCTTGGCAGCGCCCTGGCCTACTGGGTACAGGACGATGACCCGGTCGAAATGAAACACCTGATGGTTCAGCCTTCGAACGCGCCCGGTATGCTAACGCGCAGGGAAATACTCGATCTGTACCAGCACCGCACTGGTATCGATACCTCCGACTTCACATTCTACCTGGTTTATGGATACTGGCGTCTTGCCGTGATCCTGCAGCAGATTTATTACCGTTACTACCATGGCCAGACGCAGGATGAGCGCTTCAAGACGTTTGGAAAATTTGTCCAGCTATTGGGGGAGCACTGCCAAAGACTGATTTCTGCTTAGCCGGTTTTTGCTTACCGGCCCATGAATCGGCACATTCACACCGGCAGGTAAAGTTCGTCCTTGATGCGAAAGGGGATGGGCGTGGTCCTGTCCAGGCGCACACCGCCAACCCAGTCGTCGATGTCATCGGTCTCCAGTGCGCCGGAACGGCCTTCCAGTATCTCCTCGCCGTATGCGGTAAGCGTTGCCCCGCATGCGAACATCGACGCCTCATCTCCGCTCAGGGTCAACAGCGGCCGGTTGCGAAACGGATGGCCCAGCTTTCGCAGACGGTGGAAAAGGTAGCTCTCCCCGGGGGCATCCCGGTTATCGTTGGCGGCCATCGCCTCGGCGATGATGCGGACGGCCTCAGGTCCTCGCTCTTGGGTGCTACGCAATAATATTTCATCGTGCGCGCACAAGCCGGTTTCCACGGATGGGTAGCGGTACACGAGGTGACGCATGGCCGCGAAAAGCATTTCATTGTGTGGGTTGCGATTTAAAAACCGCATCAGGTCGATCGCATCGCTGCTTGTGTAGGTCTTCCAGGCCAGCTGGTATTCGTCTATTTCCTGCCGCGCAAGCGGCCTGGCAACGGGCATATTCTGTTGCAGGCTTTCCGGGGAAAGCGCTGCAATGGACCGCACCGGCCCCTTGGCGTGCAGGTTTGTGAATTGCACGACCTGGAGCCGTGCGGGACCGGGTTCATGATGATCGAGAAGAACCGTCAGCCATGCCAGCAGCAATTGCGCCTGAAGGCTTGGTGAAACCCATACGACGATGGGGCTTTGACCCGCCAGTCTCGAGGTATTGCTCAACAGGCCATTACCGGCATATTGATCCATCGAGAAACCCGGCCAGTCCAGATAGATGCTGCGAAGATATTCTTCTCGTATGAGACGCCAATGAGACAGGTCATGCGTGGCAGGTGCCGGCCCGTAGACAAGCGGGTCTTCACTTATCAATATCCGCCGATGGGGAATGCCCAGCGTGGCTTTGAGGATATCCGCCGCTGACTCGTCTGAAACGATATGTAATGCTTCACGCAGATTGGCATTCATATAAAATTTTTCCAGGATAATGGGTAACACTGTTCATTTGTTCTGAATATCAGGTTACGAACCTGGAACAAGTATAAATGTCAGGCGATCGATCCCAGGGTCGCAGCAGCATTAGCGCAGTTCTTTTACGTAGGGTCTCAGTTCCTGGCGTGCGACGACCATCCTGTGCACTTCATCCGGTCCATCGGCGAGTCTCAGCGTCCGCGCGGCCATGTACATACCGGCCAGCGGGAAGTCCTGGGATAATCCGTGGGCGCCATGCATCTGGATCGCGTCATCAATGATATCGAGGGTGATTTGAGGCACCACGGCCTTGATCTTGGATATCCACAGGTGAGCTTCCTCGACGCCCTTTGTGTCGATGACCCAGGCTGTCTTGAGGGTCAACAGACGCGCCATGTCGATGTTCATGCGGGCGTTGGCGATGCGGTCGTAATTGCCTCCGAGCTTGGCCAGCGGGCGGCCGAAAGCGGTGCGGCTTATGGAGCGGCGGCACATCAGTTCGAGTGCCTTTTCCGCCATGCCGATGGCGCGCATACAGTGATGTACGCGGCCGGGGCCCAGGCGGCCCTGTGAAATCTCGAAGCCGCGACCTGCTCCAAGGATAATGTTTTCTTCGGGCACCCTGACGTCGGTGAATTTCATGTGCATGTGGCCATGGGGCGCATCATCCAGTGAAAAAACCTTCAGCGGTCGGACGATTTCAACACCGGGTGTGTCAATCGGCACCAGGATTTGCGAGTGTTGCAGATGACGCGGGTTTTCCGGATTCGTTTTGACCATGACGATCAGGATCTTGCAGCGCGGATCGCCGGCGCCCGAAATATAGGATTTCTCCCCATTGATGACCCATTCACCGCTTTCCAGCACGGCGCTGGCGCTGATATTGGTGGCATCGGAAGAGGCCACACCCGGTTCGCTCATGGCGAATGCCGAACGGATCCTGCCGTCCAGCAAGGGCTCCAGCCACTGGTCCTTTTGCGCAGCGGTGGCGTAGCGCTCGAGCACTTCCATGTTACCGGTGTCCGGTGCGCTGCAGTTGAAGGCCTCGGCCGCGAGGTGGGCATGGCCGGTTTCCTCTGCCAGGTAGGCGTACTCAACGGTACTGAGACCATAGCCGCGCTCGCTGTCGGTCAGCCAGAAATTCCACAGGCCCTGCGCGCGTGCCGCCGACTTGAGATCATCGAGGATTTCGACCTGGCGGCCGGTCAGGGTCCAACGGTCACCCTTTTCCACTTCCCGCTGAAATTCGCCATCGACCGGAACCACCCGTTCGCTGAT
>DATCZY010000317.1:0-5032 GCA_036525655.1 Lysobacterales bacterium
CGCCACGCACGCCACCCATGAACGATCTGTCCAACCGCGAGTTCGATGCACACCTGCTGATTCCCGAAGGCAACGCGCTGGTCGGTAAGACGCTGGCGGATGTTATTCACAAGGGCGGCGGGGGTATGCGCGTCAAACGAATTTTCAGGGATGGACACCTGCTTATTGCGCCGTTACCCGACGTTGAGATCAAGGCGGAGGACAAGATACAGGTTTCAGCGACTGTCGAGATGCTAAAAGAATATGAAACCCTTTTAGGGGCCAGGTTAACGGCAGGACCGGAACCGGTTAATGCGCAGTCGGGTGGCAATATTCAGCTTGCCGAAGTCGTTGTGACGGGTGGTTCCCGGTTGCGCGGACTCAAGGTGGCCGATGCCAGGCTCAAGGACCGCTACGGCCTTGACTTGTTGGCCGTGCATTGCGGCGGTGACGTCGTCCGCGCCAGTACCGCTGAACTCAATGAACGCCAACTTCAGGCCAGTGATGTTTTGCTGGTACAGGGCAAACCTGAAAATATCCGCACCCTCAAAGTCGATGGTGAATTACTGGTCCTCGATAATACGGCAGATTTGCCGCATACGGCCAGGGCGCCCATGGCCTTATTGATAATGGTTATGATCGTTGCGTTGTCGGCTTTTGGCATCATGCCGATTGCCATGAGCGCGATGTTAGGCTGCCTGGTATTAATCGGAACGGGTTGCATCAAGTGGCAGCAGGCCAGTCACGCCCTCAGCGCCCAGGTCATACTGATTATCGTTGCCTCGCTGGCATTGGGTAATGCGCTGATGAAAACCGGCGGCGCCGAATACCTTGCGCAGGTTTTCCTGTACCTGATCTCCGGCTTTTCACCCGCATGGGTGCTGGCTTTCCTGATGCTGCTGATGGCCATCATGACCAACATCGTTTCCAACAATGCGGCGGCGGTTATCGGGACACCGATTGCCATCAGTATCGCCCAGGAACTCGGTTTGCCCCTGGAGCCCTTTGTGCTGGCCGTCCTGTTCGGTGCAAACCTGAGCTTCGTCACGCCCATGGCCTACAAAACCAACCTGCTGGTCATGAACGCAGGTGGTTATAAATTCAACGATTTTGTGCGCGTAGGCACCCCGCTTACCTTGTTGATGTGGGTGGTATTGTCTGCCGTATTGGCATTCGCTTATCACCTCTAGCGACTTCAACGGGGCTGTGCTTCACTACATCAAGATGTTGCAGCAAAGGAAGCCGCCCGGTCGTTACTTGGCCTTGTAGGTGAACTTTTGTCCGCCCACCGAGGCTTCAAACATCAATCCGCCGTCTGCGAGGGTGAATACCGCCACCCCGCTGTCGTAGCTTGCATCGGCTGATGCACCCAGGGTGATGGCTACTGCAGATACCTGTGCGCCCATTTCGAAATTACCACGGGTGAAATGTTCAAATGCGACCTGGTCCTTGAACATGATGTACTGAGCATAGACCTGTCCGCCCAATTGCGCACCGACCGATACCTGTGTCAACGAGGTTTTTCCCATGGTTGTGTTGCCACGGATGACCAAACCATTGCCATGCGCACCACCGACGATGAAGCCGCCTTTCCCGACCCTCGGAAATACCGCGTAGGCGTAGGCTGATTCAAACCACATCGTCAGCGAGGGGTCCTGTTCGTTTGCCTTGATGATTGCCTGGGCCACCGACAGTTCGAGCTTGTCAGTCACATCGGGTTTCCAGGCTTGTGCAAAGGTGATGGCTGGTATCATGCTCAATGTAATCAGGATGGCAAAAAGTTTTTTCATAGTGGTCTCGTATGGAGTTTCAGTTGTAATGCATGCAAAGTGACCCGTGAATATATCCGATGTATGCGGCAGTTACAAAGTTTGTTTTTGAAGCCGCCGTTCGGCGTTTTAAGGGCGTTCGATTGCGGATGTTCAGGATACAAAAAAGGCGCCGTTAAAGACGCCTTTTCTGGACCAGGTGAGCTACAGATTCAATCTGCAAGCTGAGATTACTTGGAGGTGTATTTGAACTTCTGACCGCCGACGGAGGCTTCGTACATCAGTCCGCCGCCTGCGATAGTGAATATCGCCACACCCTTGTCATAATCAGCGTCGGCTGACGCACCCAGGGTGATGGCGACTGCAGATACCTGCGCGCCCAATTCGAAGTTACCACGGGCGAAGTTGTCAAAAGCGGTCTGGTCTTTGAACATAATGAATTCGGCATAAACCTGGCCGCCAAGCTGAAGGCCAATGCTGAGTTGCGACAATGAGGTATAACCAATGGTGCTGTCGCCGCGAATAACGATGCCCTTACCGTGCGCTCCTCCGACACCGATACCGCCTTTACCCACGTTGGGGTATATGGCGTAGGCGTAGGCGGTATCAAACCACTTCGCCAACGACGGATCTTTCTGCTTGGCATCGATGATGGCTCTGGCAACAGACAGTTCCAGTTTGTCATCGGCGTTGGGGGTCCATTCCGCTAATGCCACAAAACTTGCAAAAACAAGGTTAAGCGCAATAAGGACAAATAATATTTTTTTCATGAGAGCTCTCAAAAGTTGGGGGAGAAATAGGTGGGTAAGGCGGCAATCATAGGTGAAATTGCGGTGTTTTACAAAGCCTGCACAGTCCCGGTTTTTTTGAATTTTTATATAAAAAAAGCCCGCATAAAAGCGGGCTTTTTCGAATTGGCTCCCCGGCACGGATTTGAACCGCGGACCTAGTGATTAACAGTCACCCGCTCTAACCAACTGAGCTACCGGGGAATATCTTAAGGCGCGGTATTCTGCTTGCTTTAGCGAGCTTAGTCAAGGACAAATTTCGGATGGCTCGGCGCCATTTGTCCGGGCAAGGATTCTGCCGCTGTTGGATACCGTTATGGTGCCGGCACTGGCGGCGCCCCGGCTGTCACAGAACAGGATCGAAGCATTGCTTCCCGGTGCGCTGCCGTTGGGGTAGAAGCGCAAATTGCTGCGTGCAACCGAACTGCTGATGTTCAGCAACTCCACGCTACCGGCCTGCCGGAGCAGGTGTTCGCCGGGTTGTTTATGGCGATCACCGTTGAGATCGGTGAATACAATCCAGCCATCATGCCAGGTCGATTGTCCAGAGCAGTCATTGCTATCGGTCGCAGGGCAGATGACCGTTTGGATGTTATGGCTGATGGCACGGCCGCGTGCCAGTTTCAAGTCGCTTTGCAGCGTGTCCATAGCCGTTCTCATACGCAGGTTCAACCCGTAATTCTTAAAAGCCGGGACACCCGAGCTTAAAAGGATCGCGATGATGGCCATGGTGACTATCAACTCAAGTGCGGTGAGGCCTTTTGGTTGCCTGGTTTTCATAACTAGAGGCTAACCTAAAGGTGATGGCGCGTGTAATGGCAACAAGGGTTACGCGGGCGTAGGCCCTGGCTTTGATGGTTGTGGGAAACATCCCCGCCGCTGATAGCGTGTTTGGCGGGGTGGGGTACAAGACCCTAGGGGCTAACCCCAAGTGCTGTCCTGATACGCTTAATACAGGTCTGCAGGTTTTCCATGCTGGTGGCAAACGACAGGCGCAGGTGTCCCGGTGCACCGAATGCCGTTCCGGGAACCATGGCCACGCCGGCGTTCTCGAGCATCCACGCGGCCAGTTCGACGTCATCACGGATATCAGGCATGCGGTCAATGATGGCCTTGAACGAAGGGAAAGCATAAAAGGCGCCGTCGCAGTCCTCGCATTCAATTCCGTCGATCTCATTGAGGGCATGCAGCAGGTATTCGTACCTGCGTTTATATTCAATCCGCATCTGCGTTATGCAATCCTGTGGACCTTCGAGTGCGGCAGTCGCGGCAGCCTGGGAAATCGAGCAGGCCCCGGAAGTACTCTGGCTCTGCACCTTGATCATGGCGGATACCATTTCCTGCGGCGCCGCCGCGTATCCGATCCGCCATCCTGTCATTGCGTAGGCCTTGGAGACACCATTGACGATCACGGTGCGACCCGCCAGCTCCGGACAGACATTCAATAGTGTCCGATACGGTTTATCTCCCCAGTAAATATGTTCGTATATATCGTCACAGACGATCATGACCTTGGGATACTCAACCAGTACTTCTGCGAGTTCACGATATTCATCCTCGCTGTAGACCTTGCCGGTGGGGTTGGAGGGTGAATTGATGATCAACAGCCGGGTTTTGTCGGTGATGGATGATTCCAGTTGCTTCGCCGTAATTTTGAAATCATTTTCGGCGGTCGCATTTAATATGACCGGTTGGCCTTCAGCCAATTTAATCATATCCGGGTAGGAGACCCAGTAGGGCGCCGGCAGAATGACTTCGTCATCCGGGTTAATTAATGAAATCAATAAGTTGGATAAACTCTGCTTGGCGCCATTGGAGACGATGATTTGCCCGGTTTCAAATTCCAGCTGATTTTCTTCTCGAAGCTTCCGGGAGATCGCCTTTTTCAATTCTTTCGTGCCGTCTACCGGTGGGTATTTGGTTTTACCCTGCCAGATGGCATCGACAGCCGCCTGCTTGATGTGATCTGGAGTGTCAAAATCCGGTTCGCCAAACCCCAGCGAAATTATATCCCGGCCCTGTGCTTGCAGTTCGATGGCCTTCATGCTGACCATAATGGTTGCGGCCGGTTTAATCTGATTGACGCGATTGGAAATTTTAAACGACACGTTATTTAGTCCCCAGACTTTGCAATGCAAAAAGGTGCGTTCATATGACGCACTACCCTGATAATGACACGTGATGTGCACGGCGCTGCACGCTTACGAATTGTGAACATGATAACAATATTTTTGCAATAGTGACGAGATTACTCGTTTCCATCGGAGTTGTTTATGAATGCGTCAGTCCGGCCGTGGCGATGGTATCCCTGCCGCCGGTTGCGGTTCGATGACGGCATCGTTTCTCCAGCGACATTGAAATTCGCCGGGAGCGCTATAATATCAAGTTCGACCGCTTACGAAGAAACCAGCCTTGCAGACCAAACCATTCAAGCTTTTCAGTGACTACAAACCGACCGGTGACCAGCCGCAGGCCATACGTGCTTTGACGTCCGGA
>DATCZY010000318.1:0-16040 GCA_036525655.1 Lysobacterales bacterium
TGACCGAACGCGAAACCGAAATACTTCGCCTGATGGCGGGTGGTTACAGCAACAAGGAAATCGCCAATTCGCTGGGTGTGGCCGAAGGCACGGTCAAGAATCACGTATCCAATATTCTTTCGAAGATGGGTGTGCGTGACCGCACTCGCGCGGTACTGAAAGCCTTCGAGATGTCGTTGTTATAGGGCGTTGCCGCCGTTTTCAGGAAACCTTTTCGAGGTGATCGAACTGGCGTTTCAGGTCTTCCTTGGGGTTGGTCACGATGCGTTCCAGTGTTTCCACGCGTTCGCGTAACTCGGTGTCCAGGGTATCCAACCGGGTTTGAATCGCCGCTAGTTCCTTTGCGATTTTAGCGCTGTCACCGCGTTTTCCTTTGTCTCTGAAGATGCCCGCCAATATGCCGGCGACTGAAATCAAAGCGATTGCTGTCCACATGCTCATGGTATTTCCTCCGTTGATCCGTCACCAATATAAACACGGTCCGGCTTCATGGATAGTGAGGAAAGTCATATTGATGGCTCGCCGGGCCGGTCGCTGCGGCGGATGCCATCGGGTAACGGATCGTGGTCGGTGACTTCGATATGGTTTTCGAAATGGACACGGTCCATCAGGTAGCACAGGCAATCCTGTTGTATCACCCTGCGGTCCAGCGTCAGCATGGAGGGCATGATCTCGCGGACGGTCTCGATCTGGCCACGGTCAAACCTGAGGTACTGATCGGTAACGTCAACGCCGTCGACGTCCGTGGCAATCAGGGGCTGCATGGGTCCGCCGTTGATATCACCCAGTGAAATCCCGCTGGGCAGTTCCTGGAAATTCAATACATCCAGGTTTTCCCTGAAGGCAATGTCGGTGGGGACGTGGCCAAAACCAAAAAATGCTTCTTCGTGCACGCGCACCGTGGCGACCATGTGGAACAGATGTACTTCTTCCGGTTCCAGTGGCGTGTTTGGAATATCGCTGAGGTGTAAGCAGGTCTCGAGGAACCCCATGCTGTGGTCGGTGCCGAGCACCTCGCCGGCCTGACCGCATTCCAGCGTGGCGGAAGGGCAGAACCTCGAGAAAGATAGCGATTGCGTACCCAACGGCATGGTGAAATAAACCACCTTGGAAGAAAAATAGGAAGCCAGGCACAGAAATTCAGGACGTATGCGGTTTATCGCTGCATAATGCGGGTTCAGGCCGGTATTGTTATGGATGTCGATGGCGGCGATTGGCGCAAGCGCGCGCGCCCGGTCGGTGACTTGCCGGAACAATTTTCCGATCTCACTGTCTTCATGGTGACCGCCCGGCCAGCAGCGGTTGTAATCGAGCTGGTCATCGAGGCGGCGGAGGCGATGTTTTGCAGCTTCGGTATTACCAATCAGAATTGATAACGAGCGGGGTAATTGATCAAATTCATAATGGCTTTTCAGCAAACGCCTGACAGCCTCCCAGCCGGTCGTCTCATTGCCGTGCTGTAAAACGGTAACGAACAACGGTTGCGGATTTTGACCTGGCAGGTGAATCAGCGTCGGGCCATTGAGTACTTTGTGTAATTCAGTTGCCGGCAAATCCAGTAACCCGGCAGGCATATGATCGAATTCGGTGAGTTTCACGTTATTGGGGTGCTGCTTTCAAAACCATTAACGATACAGGCATTTTGCCGGTCAGGATAGAGTGGGCTTGAAAATATATAAAGAGACCCGAAAATAACAGTTCCGCGAAAAGAACGGGGATAAAAGGTCCCGAAGTAAACCAGAATTACAATTGGATGAACCCATGATTGAAGCAAAATCTTTGTGCAAATCGTATGGCATTTTCAAAGCCGTAGACGACCTGAGTTTTACAGTTCAGGCCGGCCAGGTGCTCGGCTTTCTTGGCCCCAACGGCGCCGGCAAATCAACCACCATGAAGATGTTGACGGGTTTTCTGACACCCACATCCGGTACTGCGCTGATCAACGGTATCGACGTGGTGGAGAACCCGGTGGCGGCGCGTAAAAATATCGGATACCTGCCGGAAGGCGCACCGAGTTACGGTGAGATGACGGTGCAGCAGTTCCTGATCTTTGTCGCCCGTGCCAGGCTGATAGATGCCCGGTCGGTGCCGGACAGTGTCGAAAAAGTCATTAAAAAGCTCAACCTGACAAAGGTGAAGCACCAGGCGATCGAAACGCTGTCAAAAGGGTTCAAGCGGCGCGTCGGGTTGGCGCAAGCCATCATTCACGACCCGCAGATTTTGATACTCGATGAACCGACAGATGGCCTGGACCCCAACCAGAAGCGCGAGGTGCGCGGTCTGATCAGGGCCATGGCAAAAGACAAAATCATTATTATTTCGACGCATATCCTCGAAGAGGTGGCCGCGGTCTGCAACCGCGTGATGATCATCGCCAACGGCAGGTTGCTGGCGGATGACAGCCCCCAGGGCCTGATCGCCCGCTCGCGTTATCACAACGCCGTTTCGCTGGTGGTCGAAAAACCGGAGAAGGTCGCCAGCGCCCTGAGTGAATTGCCCCAGGTTGGCAAGGTGGAGATCAGGGAAGGTGAGTTGACCCTGTTTCCGACGGGTGAAAAGGGTCTGCTCGAGGCGGTGACCGCCGCGGTCAGCGCTAATCAGTGGCAGGTTTCCGCACTGCGGCTTGAAGCGGGCCGCCTCGACGAGGTCTTCCACAGCATTACCCGCGCGGAGGCATCAACATGAACGGCACCATCAACATAATGAAGCGGGAGCTGACCGGTTATTTCGCGACCCCCGTAGCCTATGTCTTCCTGATAATTTTCCTGGTGATGACCGGCATTTTTGCGTTCTACCTGGGTAATTTCTACGAGCGCGGGTTTGCCGATCTCGACCCGTTTTTTCGCTTCCACCCATGGCTTTACCTGTTCCTGGTGCCGGCGATATCCATGCGCCTGTGGGCCGAGGAAAGACGTTCCGGCACCATCGAACTGTTGCTTACGCTGCCGCTGACGATTCACCAGGCGGTACTGGGTAAATTCCTCGCAGCGTGGTTGTTTATCGGCCTGGCGCTGGTTTTGACCCTGCCGATGTGGATAACGGTGAATTACCTGGGCTCCCCGGATAACGGTGTGATATTAGCAGCTTACCTGGGTAGCTGGCTGATGGCCGGCGGTTTCCTTGCGATCGGTTCGTGCATGTC
Source organism: Lysobacterales bacterium (assembly GCA_036525655.1). Classification (GTDB taxonomy): domain Bacteria; phylum Pseudomonadota; class Gammaproteobacteria; order Xanthomonadales; family SZUA-36; genus SZUA-36. The sequence continues at coordinate 3,143 of DATCZY010000318.1, forward strand.
AGCGCTGACCCGCAACCAGGTCGTGGCGTTTGTCCTCAGCATCGTGGTGTGTTTCATGTTCCTGTTGAGCGGTTTGCCGATGGTGATGAACCTGTTCAACGGCTGGGCGCCACAGATTGTGCTGGACGGCATCGCCAGCCTGAGTTTTTTACAGCACTTTGCGGATATCACCAAAGGTGTTATCGATTTGCGCGACCTGGTCTATTTCGCCCTGGTGATCGGGTTCTGGTTGCTAGCCAATGTTTTGATACTTGAAGTTAAAAAGGCCGACTGATGAAACAGAAGATTCGTTCAGCTTATTCAGCAGGCATATTGCTATTGCTGGCCATCCTATTCGTAACCCTGACCATCCTGTCCTCAACGTTTTTGAAGGGCCTGCGTTTTGACCTGACTGAAAATGGTCTGTATACCCTCAACGAGGGCACCCGCAATATCCTTGAAAACATGGATGAACCGGTCAACCTGTACCTGTACTTTTCCGAAGACGCCAGCCGTGAGTTGCCGCAGTTTCGCAGTTATGCGCGCTGGGCCGGTGAAATGCTCGAAGAGTTTGCGGAACAAAGTGGCGGCAAACTGAAACTGCAGCGGGTCAACCCGGTGCCGTTTTCACCGGAGGAAGACCAGGCGGCGCAATACGGCCTGCAGGGTGTGCCGGTGGGGACTGCCGGCGATATGCTCTATTTTGGCCTGGTGGGCACCAACTCCCTCGACGGTCTCGAAGTCATGCCATTTCTGCAGCCGGACAAGGAGAAGTTCCTCGAATACGACCTTGCCAAGATCGTTTACTCGCTTTCGCATCCACAACATAAAAAGGTCGGCTTGATTTCCGGACTGGATATGGGACCGGGCTTCGACCCGTCCACCCAGAGCATGCGTGAGGCATGGGTCATCCACCAGCAGTTCAGCCAGTTGTTTGACCTGCAGGACCTGCCGCCCGATACCGGTGAGTTGCCGGGTGATCTCGAGTTGCTGGTGCTGGTGCACCCCAAGGACCTGAGCGAGAGTATGCTCTATCAGGTCGACCAGTTCGTGCTCGGTGGTGGCCGGGTACTGGCCTTCATGGACCCGTTGGCGGAAGCCGATATGGGTGGTGATCCCAACGACCCGATGGCCCGCATGAACGCCGGCGGCAGTTCGTCCCTGGGTCCGTTGCTGCAAGCCTGGGGTGTCGGCTTCGATACCAACAAGGTCATCGGTGACTATGCCTATGCGCTGCAGGTCAGTATCGGCCAGGGCCAACCGCCGGTGCGTCACCTGGGCATTTTGTCGGTCGACCCGGACGGCATCAATAATACCGATGTGGCCACTGCAGACTTGCAGGCGGTCAATTTTTCATCAACCGGCTGGCTCACACCGATCGAAGGCGCCGCCAGCGTTTTCGAACCCCTGCTGGAAAGCAGCCAGAACGCCGCGCCGATCGATGCCGCGCGTCTCAGGTTTCTTTCCAACCCGCAGGACCTGACCCGGGATTTCCAGCCCACGGGTGACCGCTATGCATTGGTCGCGCGGATCACCGGTCCGGCCAATTCTGCCTATGAACAGGCGCCCGAGGGCGCACCTGCAGACACACACCTGGCGACTGCGGGTGAAGCGGGGATCAACGTGGTGCTGTTCGCCGATACCGATGTGCTGACGGACCGCTTGTGGGTGCAAAAGCAGAATTTCCTCGGCAGGACAGTGGCGAGTTCATTTGCCGATAACGGCTCGTTGGTGGTCAACCTTGCCGACCAGCTGACGGGTAGTTCCGACCTGATCGGAATCCGCACGCGGGCCAGCACCACGCGCCCGTTTGACCGTGTTGAAGCGTTGAAGCTGTCAGCCGAAACCCGTTTCCGTGATACCGAGGAACGACTGCAGGCCGAACTCGAGGAAACCGAGCGCACCCTGACTGAAATGCAATCGCTCAGGCAGGACGGCGAGTTGACCGTGTTGACGCCCGAGCAACAGGATGAGGTGCAAAAATTCGTCGATCGGAAACTGCAGATCCGCAGCGAATTGCGCCAGGTGCAGCATGACCTTTCCAGGGACATCGAGACACTCGGCATGCGTCTGAAATTTATCAACATCGTTTTGGTGCCGGTACTGATCGTGATCGCGGCATTGCTCTTCAGGCAGGTGCGGCGCCGGCGCAGGGAGAAGGAGCAAGCATGAAGCGGATATTCATTTACCTGGCCGTAGTGACACTGGCCGCGATCGCCGTCGTAACCCTGCTTACACCGAAAGACGAGTCATCCGGGCAGTCTGGTGTGGATGATTTGTTGTTACCCGGTATAGCAGCCCAGATCAATGACGTAGACCGTCTCGAAATTGTGACTGCGGGTGATACCACGGTTGCGACCCTGGTCAGGGCCCAGGGTGCCTGGCAGCTCGAGCAGATGGACGGCTACCGCGCAGACTGGTCAAAAGTACAGGCCTTGCTGGCGGCCCTGGCCCAGGCCAGGGTGATCGAGACAAAGACCGATAAACCGGAGTATTACGCACGTCTCGGGGTGGAGGATGTCGCCGCCGCGGATGCAGACAGCATCTTGGTCAGGCTTTCTATCGGTGATCAGATCAGCGGCGTGCTGATCGGTCACCGGGCGGACGGCAGGCAGGGCCAGTATGTGCGTCTGCAGGATTCCGCAGGCAGCGCCCTGGTAGATCGTGAGTTCGATGTGCCGCTACAGGCGTTGGACTGGGCGGATTCGAGGATCATTGATATCAACTCATCGGAGGTGGCCGAAGTCGAAATCATTCACCCGACCTCGGAAAGGGTGTTGGCGATGAGGATTTCGGCAGACCAGACCGATTTTGACCTTGCAGGCCTGCCGGCGGACCGGGAGATCAAGAGCAGTTGGGCGGTGAATTCCCTGGGTTCGGTTTTTACATTGCTGAACATGGAGTCGGTCCGTCCCCAAAGCAGTGTGGACTGGGCGGATGCGGTGAAGTTGCGCATGCTGCTGTTTTCCGGTGTTGAAATCATGGCGGACCTGGTTGAAGACGGTGATCAATTCCTGTTGCGTCTGCACGCCAGTCACCCCGCGGCATCAGTGGTCCCGGGAGCAAACGCGGAGCCGGGCGCCGATCGGGAGGTTGAAGAACAGGCGGCCAGGGATGTTGCCGGGCGGGTCGATGAAATCAACCAAAAGGTCGATGGCTGGGCTTACGGTATCTCGAAACAGAAATTTGAAGCGATGGTGAAAAAGCCGGAAGATCTGCTAAAGCCGTTGGCGTCGTCATGAATTCCACTGCCCGCTACGTTGCGCTGGCAGGCGCGCTGCTGGCCCTGACAGCGGTTATCCTGGCGGCGATGGGCAGTCATCTTTTCAATATGAACGGTTTGCAGGATCTGTGGCGCACGGCTTCGAACATCCACCTGTTTAATGCGGCCGGCCTGATGGGGCTGGCCGCACTGCTGTCCAGGCTCGAATCACAGCCATTAAAGTGGGGTGGGTGGCTGATCGTTATGGGCACCGTTGTTTTTAGCGGCAGCATTTATCTGCACGTCATCACAGGACAGTCGTTTTCAGCCGTGACGCCGGCAGGTGGCCTAATGATGATGGCGGGCTGGTCGTTGTCGGCCCTGGCCTTCTTGCGTAAATCATGAGCCGTCTGCGCTACAACCGCCAACGGGCGCTGGACACCTTGAAATCGAATTGTCCGCGTATGGCGGACCTGATCCGTGACAAGGGTCCATTCAGCCTGCGTATCAAACCAGAAACCGATTTATTTACCTCGCTCGCCAGTTCCATCACCTATCAGCAACTGTCCGGCAAGGCCGCCGCCACCATTTACGGCCGCTTCGAGGGCTTGTTCGAAAACAATCAACCGGTGGCGAGCGAGGCCGTCAACCTGCCCATCGAGACCCTGCGCTCGGTTGGTCTTTCCAATAACAAGGCGCTGGCTATACTCGATCTTGCCGAGCACACCTGTTCCGGCAGTTTGCCCGACGCCAGGAAAATGGCCAGCCTGGATGATCAGGCGATAATCAACAGCCTGTGCAGGGTGCGCGGTATCGGGCCGTGGACGGTGCAGATGCACCTGATTTTCTCGCTCGGCCGGCCCGATGTCATGCCGGCGACCGATCTCGGTATCCAAAAGGGTGTCCAGTTGACCTATGGCCTTCCCGCTTTACCCAAGCCGGACCAGGTGCTTGCTGCAACCCGGCACCTTGCCCCTTATCGGTCCGTCGCCAGTTGGTATTTCTGGCGGGTTGTCGATGATTGAAGTATTTGCTTCGGCGTGTGCTTGAATAAACCGGCAAAATACCTCATCTTGTAAGCCTCATTCGTTTACGGGTCTTCGATATGAACTTACTGGACCACTTCATCCTTCAACACTGCCAGGTATCCCTGCTACAGGGCGAGCTCTTGCGCGTTTCGCGTGAAGGCGCAATGCAGGATGCCAAGGTTGAAATGAACCTGACGCCCCGCCTGATGGAAATGGATGCGGGTCACAAACTGCCGGCTTACCAGGTCAGTGCAAAATTGATCTGTATCGGTGGTGCGAATGATAAATCGGGGCCGGCGTTCAGCGCGAAAGTGGGACTGGAAACGGTCTATCAGCAAACGTCTGGAGATCCGCTGGACATTGCCCAGTTCACCACCCACCACGCCAGCCTGGCGCGGCAGCTTTACCCGTTGCTGGCACAGGAGTTACGTGGTTTGCTGACGCATCTCGGGTTAACCGATATCCAATTGCCGTTTGATCTCAACCCCGGTTCAAAAAAAATCAGCGTATCGCAGAGCGAGGTTCGCAGCCGCGTGCATTGAGCGCCGTGTGCCCGTTCGAGACGTGAACGGCGTTTCATGGCGCGCCTGGTCAGGCTGGTCGCTGAACGCGAACGCCTGACAGCAATCTTAAAGATCGTGATCGATTTCGTCGGTGTCGACCTGACCGGTGATACGGCGGCGGACATGTGACCAGGAAACGCCGATACTCAGAACGCTGGCCAGCATGATTTCGATGATGTAGCTGATGACACGCTGGTTATCGGCAGACAGACCGAAGACATCGATGATCAGCCAGATGGCCAGACCGAAAAAGGCCGCTGCCAGGATGATGCCGAGCAAGCCCAGCGAGGCCTGGGTGGCGCGAATCAGGATCACCCAGCAAATGAGCAGAACGACGCCCATGAAGGCTTTGAATATGGTGAATGTGGGGAAGTTCTCGGCGATCCAGTGATAATAGGAGACGCCTTCAGGGTTGTAAGTGGCGAAAACAACGACGATCGCGAAGAAGAATCGTACAAAGAAACTGTCCCAGCCAAAGTTGCTGCTAACTGCCATGCTTATCTCCCTCTGATTTGAATAACGCTGCATTATAAGTATTTATAAACTTCCCAAGAAGACCATTTCGTTTATATCAAGGCAGGTAGCCAGGGCAGGTGCGGTAAATGACGAATTGAAAATGCGGGGAAGCCATCGGGCAATAAATTGTGAGCGCTACGCGCAGCGGCTCAATTGACCCGGTGGCTTGAATAAGCCCCTTGCCCAGCGCCAGTTTGCAATGCTCCGGGGCCGGGATATCCGCAAAGCCTTTTTATCAGTACAACGCGCGCGGTTTTTTGGTTTGAAGCCTGCAGCCTAAACCGAACCGCCGTCTTTATATTGTCGGTCCGCTGTAGAAGATACCCTTGAGCAGGAAGAAAAACAGGATCGCAAGTATGCCGCCAGCTGGCAGGGTAATGATCCACGAAAGCATGATATTACGCACCACGCGCAAATTGAGCGCGCCAATGCCGCGGGCTATTCCGACGCCCAGAACAGCGCCGACCAGCGTATGGGTGGTGGAAATGGGAATGCCCGTACCCGAGGCGATAACGACCGTGGAGGCGGCGGCCAGCTCTGCCGCAAAACCACGCGATGGTGTGAGTTCGGTGATGTTTCTGCCGACGGTCTTGATCACCCGCCAGCCATAGGTCGCCAGGCCCAGCACGATGCCGGTAGCGCCAAGCAGCAGAATCCAGGTAGCCAGGCCTGATTTCTGTGCCACCATGCCGGTTTTGACGGTGCTGACGATCGCTGCGACCGGTCCGACCGCGTTGGCTACGTCATTTGATCCGTGGGCAAAGGCCATACCGCAAGCGGTGAATATCATCAGGATGCCGAAAATTCTTTCCACGTTGGTAAAACGGAAATCCGAATCCAGGTTGGGATCGACCTTGATCCTGCTGATCGCAAAGATACCGATGGCCATCGTGGTTAGCCCGCTCGCGATTGCGATCAATATAGACTGACCGTAACTTAAATCCAGGCCCACATGTGTCAAGCCTTTGAGTAAGGTCACCAGGGCCAGTATGAAACCCACGGCAAAGATGTAAAAAGGCACATATTTACGTGCATTTTTTAGCGGGTTCTTGGTGCCGAGGATCAGTTTTTGTACGCTCATAAAAATGAAGAATGCGAGGAAACCCGACATCAACGGTGAAACAACCCAGGAAGCTGCGATGGTGCCGACCTTTGACCAGTGCACGGCATCCACGCCGATACCGACCACGGCAAAACCGACGATGGCGCCGACAATGGAATGCGTGGTGGAGACCGGCCAGCCTTTTCTGGATGCGACCAGCAACCACACGGCGGCAGCGAGCAAAGCGGCCAGCATGCCGAATATCAGCAGTTCGGGGTTTTCTGCCACCGAGGAAACATCGATGATGCCTTTGCGTATTGTGGTGGTTACCTGGCCGCCGGCGAGAAAAGCACCGGTAAACTCGAATACGGCCGCGACTATGATGGCCTGCTTGATGGTCAGCGCCTTTGAACCAACCGAGGTGGCCATTGCATTGGCAACATCGTTGGCGCCAATGCCCCATGCCATGAACAGGCCAAATGCTGCCGCGAGGCCTAAATACCAAAGTGAAAATTCCATTATTACTACCCCAAGAAGTCTATCTGGCCAGCATCAGTTGCAGACGGCTGCCTACACGTTGTGCCCGGTCGGCAATTTCGCCGGTACGGTCGATTACCCTATACAGAAACATTACATTGACCGGGTGCAGTTCATCTTCAAGAGCGAAAAGCTTGCGTCGCAAAGCGATCTGTTTTTCGTCCGTATCCTGCTCGATCGTATCGAGTTTCATCAGCAACTTGCCAACGCGTTTCCGCTCCAGTTTGCCGAAACTGGTTTCAATCAATTCATCCAGTTCCCTGATCGCGTCATGCGCCTGGTGACAGGCGTCAATACAACGCTGGACAAGTGTCTTGTACCCTTCTTTCATCGAGTCAGGAATCTGCATATTGCGTCCGACGATTAACCCGGCAACTTCCCTGGCGCTGCCAGCCACCATATCCTGCATGGTCAAAACCTCGAGGACGTCGCGACGGTCGATGGGCATAAATAAACTGCTGGGCAGTCGCAAGCGAAGCTCCTTCTTGAGTGCATCAGCTTCATTTTCTATGGCGACAATCTTGCGGTGATGTTCCGTTCGGGACTCGTTGTCCTGAGCCAGCACCGCTTCGGTGAACGGGATGAGTTCATCGACACATGAAACGATTTTTTGCATGTGTTCCTGCAATGGTCTGACGGGTGATTTGCCGAAAATCCCGCTGAGATAACTGGCTGTCATTGTTTTTTCCCTCACAAGGTCCGACGCTGTTGCGCGGCTTGTTTGCAACTGGTTTTATTATTTTACATCACCCTCACCTCGGGATTGTAACAAATATGTCATATTTCAGGATTAACATGCAGCGATGAATTCAGGCTTCAAAAACGAACCGGCCCACCTGGTTGCACGCTCGGATAATTTTCACCGATGGCGAAGCCGCAAAGACCTGTTCGCGAAACGAGTTATCGGTATGGGTGGCCTGGTGGTCATCGCCGCCGTGCTGCTGATTCTCTTTTATCTTGTTTATGTTGTCTCCCCGTTGTTTTTACCGGCAACAATGGCGCAAAAGAGTATCGGCAGCAACCCGGGATGGAGCCAGGACGAAACGGTTTTCCTGTCACTGGAAGAGCAACAGCAGGTCGCGATGAGGGTCAGTCGCAACGGTATCGCTGAATTTTTCAGCCTGGACAACCTAGCCTTGCTTACTTCCGCCACGCTCACACAGGGATCACAGGAAGTTACGCTGGCGACCGAGGAACAGGGCGGTAGTGGACTTGTTGCGGTGGCATACGACGATGGCCGGGTCAGTGTATTAAAACATCATTACAGTACTGATTTTTCCGCCGGCGTCGAATTGCGAAAAATCATTCCCTCACTCGAGTTCCCCTATGGCACCGACCAGCGCGAACTGGTGCCCGATGGCGGTATCACCGGCCTGGCGTTCTCCGACAGCGAAGCAGAACTGGTTTTGGCCGCTGCGGCAAGCGGCGGACGTGTCCGCGTCGAGTGGAACTCAAAGCAGGAAAATTTCCTGAGTGGCGAAATCAATCTGGAAAGCTCCGTCAAAGCCATGCAAGTGGATTTTGAAATCACCGCGATCAGCATCAGTCAAAATCACCGCTGGTTGTACCTAGGTGATGCGGATGGCCGGGTCCATTTCATCGGGATAGGCGGTATGACGGAAAACCAGGTTGTGCAGGTTTCCGATGCCGGCATCACCAGCATGAATATGTTGCTGGGTGGCATATCGGTGCTGGCAGGTGATGCCAACGGGGTTGTCACGCAATTGTTTCCGGTTCGTGACCAGGAAAACGAATACAGCCTCGAGATCATCAGGCGTTTTGAAAGTTCCCAGGCAGCGATTGCGCAAATTATTCCGGAACAGCGCCGCAAGGGTTTTATCTCGGTGGATGTGACCGGCAACATGTCTGTTTATCACAGTACGGCTGGCAGGCTGGTGCTGCAGCAGCAACTGGCCGACGGCCTGCCGTCGGCACTGGCGTTGGCGCCGCGCGCATCCGGTTTGCTGGTTGTCAATAAAGATGGCAGCGCGGACTTCATGGATATCGTCAATGAGCACCCGGAAGTTTCGTTTGCTTCGTTGTGGTCGAAGGTCTGGTACGAAAACTACAGCGAGCCGGAGTACGTCTGGCAGTCATCCGCCTCCGATAACGCATTCGAGCCTAAGTTCAGCCTGACCCCGTTGGCATTCGGGACGTTTAAAGCGGCGCTTTACGCAATGCTATTCGCATTGCCGCTGGCCCTGGCCGGCGCGGCATTTACCGCTTATTTCATGTCTCCGGCCCTGCGCAGGATGGTCAAGCCGACTATCGAGATCATGGCGGCTTTGCCGACCGTCATCCTTGGCTTCCTGGCCGGTCTCTGGTTTGCGCCGTTCCTCGAGGAAAACCTCGCCGGCGTATTCGCTTTGCTGCTGGTCATGCCGGCCGGTTTGCTGGTATTTGCCTGGTTCTGGACACGTGCTGAGTGGCGTATCAAAAATTACGTCAAAGAGGGTTGGGAACCGGTTTTATTGTTGCCGGTTCTGGTTGTGCTGGCCATCTTGTCACTGCAGGTAGTCGGTCCATTGCAGGATTGGTTTTTTGCAGGGGATTTACGTTCATGGTTGAGCCATGAAGCGGGGATTTCCTATGACCAGAGAAACGCGATGGTGGTTGGTTGCGCGATGGGCTTTGCGGTTATCCCGACCATATTCTCAATAGCCGAAGACGCTATTTACGGTGTGCCCAGGTCGCTCTCCGATGGCTCGCTGGCACTCGGAGCAACGCCGTGGCAGACCATGGTAAGGGTTGTATTACCAACCGCCAGTCCAGGTATGTTCTCGGCGGTCATGATCGGACTCGGTCGCGCAGTGGGCGAGACCATGATCGTGCTGATGGCCACGGGTAATACCCCCATCATGGACTGGAACCTGTTCGAAGGCATGCGCACGCTGGCTGCGAATATTGCGGTTGAAATGCCTGAATCCGCCATGAACAGTTCCCATTACCGCATCCTCTTCCTGGCTGCGCTGGTATTGTTCATGTTTACTTTCGTGGTTAACACCGGTGCTGAGTTAATCCGCCAGCGCCTACGTGAAAAGTACAGTTCATTGTGAGCATGGTGCTATGAAAACGCTCATCAAGTGGGTCGCTGATGGTACGCCCTGGGTATGGCTGAACGCCGCGGCGGTCAGTGCCTGTATCCTGTTGGTGGTGGGTTTGCTGATGTTGATCGGTGTGCGTGGTTTCGGTCATTTCTGGCCGCTTCCGGTACAGGAAATCGTCTATCAGCAGGCAGATGGAAGCGAGATAATTGTTGTCGGCCAGATACGTGAGCACGAAAAGGTGACGGCGATGCGTCTGCGCGAGTCGGGTCTTGAGGTTGCAGAGGGAAGCGAGTTTGTCACCCGTTACCTGATAAAAACCGGCAACCGCGATATCATCGGCCAGGATTTTCGCTGGATACTCGAACCAGCCATAAAATCTATCGGCAAACCTCAAAGCATGGTCGTGTTCGAACGCGAGGAGTGGGGCGTTCTCATCGGCAGATTGATCGCGGTCAGGGAATCGGGGCAATTGCTGGAAGACCCTGACACCTGGGGTGAGTTCCTGCGTCTGCTTACGCGCGCCAATAACATGCGGGATGAGATACGCGAACTCGAAAAAGGCCGGATCGGCAGCATCAATTACCGACTTGAGCGTCTGCGTCTGAAGCAACGCGGTCTGGAACTGGAAGGTAAGGATGAAGAGGCGAGCCTGGCGGTTATCGAAAATGATCGTGCCCGGTTGCAGGAGGAATACAACGTCCTTGAGGAAAACCTGGGTCGTTTATACACCGAGTTGAGGCGTGATGCGATAGTGGTCACGACATCCGACGGCCAGGAACATGAAATACCCATGTCCTCCATCATCGACGCCCATCGTCCCAACCAAATGAACCTGTTCGGCAAGCTTGGATATTTTCTCCACACCGTCTGGAAATTTGTTGCCGATGATCCGCGCGAGGCGAATACCGAAGGCGGCATATTTCCGGCCATATTCGGTACGGTCCTGATGGTGTTACTGATGAGTTTGTTTGTCACCCCTTTGGGTGTGGTTGCGGCGGTTTACCTCAAGGAATACGCGCGTCAGGGTCTGTTTACCCGGTTTATCCGCATTGCGGTCAACAACCTGGCCGGCGTACCTTCGATCGTCTATGGTGTATTCGGTCTGGGCTTTTTCGTCTACACGCTTGGCGGCAGTCTGGATCGCCTGTTTTTCCCCGAGGCATTGCCGGCACCGACCTTTGGCACCGGCGGGCTGTTCTGGGCTTCGCTGACACTGGCACTGCTGACCTTGCCGGTGGTTATCGTGTCGACCGAAGAAGGCCTTTCGAGAATCCCGCGCAGCATACGCGAAGGCAGTCTCGCCCTGGGTGCGACCCAGTGGGAAACGCTGTGGCGCACGGTTTTGCCAATGGCCTCACCTGGTATCATGACCGGGTTGATCCTGGCCGTGGCCAGGGCTGCCGGAGAGGTTGCCCCATTGATGCTGGTCGGTGTGGTCAAGCTGGCGCCGGCATTGCCGCTTGATGGTAACGCGCCCTTCCTTCACCTGGACAGAAAATTCATGCACCTGGGTTTTCATATTTATGATGTAGGCTTTCAAAGCCCGAATGTTGAAGCGGCCAGGCCGCTGGTTTACGCGACCGCATTATTGCTGGTGGTGGTCATCGTGCTTTTGAACCTGGTGGCTATCCAGGTGCGCAACCGATTGAGTGAAAGATATCGTGGACTGGAATCATGAGACAACAAGATAATTTGAAAACTGAATCGGGAGTAGGCAAAAGGCTTCCGCATCCGACAGCCGTGACGGTGACCGACCTGGATTTATATTATGGTCAAACACGTGCGTTGAAAGAGATCAACCTGGTCATACCGGAAAAGCAGGTAACTGCCTTTATCGGTCCCAGCGGTTGTGGCAAATCGACGCTGCTGCGGTGTTTTAACCGTCTCAATGACCTGATTGACGTCTGCCGTATCGAGGGTGAAATCCTGCTCAACGGGCGTGATATCTATGCTGAGAATGTCAACGTTGCCGAATTGCGCAGGGAAGTGGGTATCGTTTTCCAGAAGCCCAATCCTTTCCCTAAATCGATCTATGAAAATGTCGCCTACGGTTTGCGTATCCAGGGTGTCAATAAGCGCCGCCAACTGGATGAAACGGTAGAGTGGGCGCTCAAAGGTGCGGCCTTGTGGGACGAGGTCAAAGACCGTTTGAACGACTCCGCGTTTGGTTTATCCGGCGGTCAGCAGCAACGTCTGGTTATTGCACGCGCCATTGCGGTACAACCTAAATGTATTCTCCTCGACGAACCCTGCTCGGCGCTTGATCCCATATCGACGCTTAAAGTTGAGGAGTTGATCGCGGAACTGAAATCGCAGTATACGATTATCATGGTGACGCATAATATGCAGCAGGCGGCGCGCGTTTCTGACTATACTGCTTTCATGTACATGGGTGAATTGATCGAATTCGGCGAGACCGACCAGATATTCACCAAACCACGTCATAAGAAGACGGAAGATTATATTACCGGCCGTTACGGCTGATGAATTCGAGGAATATTTAATGAGTGATCTGCATCTTGGTCAGCACATTTCCCGCCGGTTCAACGAAGAACTGGAGAGTGTTCGCAGCAGGGTGTTGCATATGGGCGGAATTGTCGAAGGCCAACTCGCCAATGCACTGAAGGTGCTGGTGGACAGGGATACTGCACTCGCCAAGGAGGTTGTACACGCCGATGCCAGTGTCAATGCGCTCGAAGTGGAAATCGACGAGCAATGTACCCGGATAGTCGCGAGGCGTCAGCCTACGGCCTCGGATCTGCGCCTCGTAATCACCGTGATCAAGACCATCAGTGACCTGGAACGCATGGGTGATGAGGCCAAGCGGGTCGCCATCATGGCGCGAAATGACATGGATGACGCGCTCGAAGATGACGTACGCGCCGACCTGGAATTCATGGGTGAACTGGTTCGTGAGATGCTGCGCCAGGTACTGGATGCTTTTGCGCGGACTGATGTGGATATGGCTGTCGTCGTGGTCAAAG
>DATCZY010000319.1:0-3189 GCA_036525655.1 Lysobacterales bacterium
TCGCTCGGCATGATTCCGCCGGAGAAAAAATGCCGGCTCATCCAGTCGCTGGGGCCTTGATCGACGAACTCATAAGCGCAACTGCGATGGCAGAATATGTGTTTGAAAAACTTGCCACCGGGGCGCAGCCACGTGCTGATACGGCGATAGAGTTCCTGGTAATTGCGCATGTGCTCGAACATTTCGACCGATACGACGCGATCGAAGCGCAGTTCCGTATCGAAATCATTCATATCGCAAGTAATGACCGAGAGGTTGTCGAGACCACGCACCTTTGCCTGCGCCGTGATGTACTCGCGCTGACTGTTCGAGTTGGAAACCGACACAATGCTGCAGGCCGGATATTGCGCCGCCATCCATAAGCTCAATGAGCCCCAGCCACAACCGAGTTCGAGCACCTGCATACCATCTTCTATTTCGGCATGGAGACAGGTCAGCCGCAGCGCTTCCGCTTCGGCCTGAGCCAGGCTCTGCGTATCATCGAGCCAGTAACAACTGCTGTACTTGCGGTGATCGCCCATCACCAGGCCAAAAAATTCAGCGGGAACCTCGTAGTGTTGCTCATTGGCCAGTTCCGGTAGTGGCGCGATTTCCGCGACGTTCATGCTTTCGATGAAGTTATTTAACTCATCGCACGACCTTTCGGGATCATCGGCATGAATGTCCTCCAGGCGCTGCCGGTTGAGCCGCCGGATACCGGTACGGATCACGCGGTCCGGCACCAGGCCCATTTCCGCCCACCCAATGGCCGGTGAGGACTTCACGGACTTTTCCTCGCTTGGCTGTGACCTTTCCTGCATTTTATCCATCTCCATTTACTCGACAGGCACGACGTCGCGAAGACGTGCAAGCCCCATGTTTAAATCTGTTCCAAGCGCTTTGACACCGGTCTTGTTGAGCGCGTCATGTACCTTGACCGATGCATGTCCCCCCACAAAAACCGGCACCTCGGTCTGCCCCGCCAAACGCGGCAGCGCCCTTTCCAGCAATTCGGAACCCGGTTGCAGAGTTCCTGATAAAACAATGGCCCTCGCGCCTGTTTTAGCTGCCACTGCAGGCAGGTCCTCAAGCGGCATGTCAGCGCCCAGCAAAATCGTCTGATAACCGGCCGAACTGGCTGCCAGTGCAAACAATAGCAGACCCGTTTCATGCCGGTCCCCCGGCAGGCAGGCAAGCAGGATTTTGGCGCCGGTTTTTGATTTGGGCCGGTGGTGAAACCGCGCGCCCAGCTTGTTGCGGATGTAGAAGGCAAAGAAGTGCTCTTCGGCAATACTGCCGTCGCCCTGCTCCCACCTGCGACCGAGCTCTTGCAATAACGGCATCAAAAGCTTTTCGGTGACTTCATCCATTGGGTACAGCGACAGCGCGGTGCCGTAGGTTTCCTCAAGCCCCGCCTCGTTGAATTGGATGACGGCCGCAATCATCCTCTGCAGGTAGCGCCCCCAGAAATCGTTGAGCATCATGTTCTCAGGCGCGCTTGCGGCCCTGGCGTTCGCTTCGGCATCGAGTTGCGCCTTGACCTGCCCGATACGCATACCACGATCAAGCAGTCCGACCACGCGCGTGATCAGGTCAATGTGTTCCTGCGTATACAAGCGATGCCCGCTGGCCTTGCGCACCGGCTCAAAAAGACCATAGCGCCTTTCCCACGCACGCAGCGTGATGGCGTTGACACGGGTAAGTTCTGATACCGTACGTATCGGGTACAGAGCAGTCTCTGTTGCTTCGTTGGTCCTTTCAAGCTTGCTCATTCAGATATTCCTAATGGTATTGTCCTGCTGAAACCTTAAAAAATGATTTTCTTGTACATGTTCACGGCATGTAAACCAAGTTGATATCATTCACCAGTATCGCGCCCGCTTAAAAGAGCCCCGGCATGGCCGGGGCAATTGGGGTTGCAACACACAGTAAAACATAAATTAATCGTATTGCAGTGGGTTAAGCTCATCAAAACACGGCACCGCTCTTAAACAATAAAGTAAATAATGCTATATGCGATATATTCTTATACAAAACTTATACATTGTCAAATATTATTTCTGTGGAAACCACAAACTGATCAATTCAGCAACGCCAGAGGCAGTTACCGCGATGGACAGTCAACCGAAACATGGCATGCCATCGAGATGGCGTCTTGGGCGGCCTGTCTTCCGCCCCAATGGTTTCGTCGGAGAAAGGCGTGTATCTCAGGGGGGCGCTACGCAATAGTGGTGGTTTTTTTACTTTCCATCCTGAAAAATGGAGATATCGAAAAACGCTGACGCAGCGAAACATTAGAGGTAAAATTTTTTAAGTCATGATGCCTGGAGGATAGATGAATGAAACGCGGATTTTCGAATATCTTTTCCTTCTTGATTCCAGTGCTGGTGTTGTGTGCCTGCGCCAGTAACCCTGCCGACTCGGTGCCACTGGAAGAAAGGCTGGCGCAACTTGGCTTTGCCATCGGCGAACCCGTCAAGCGCATCAACAACTTCCAGATCAATGGCTGGAACAGCGTTGACCTGAAACACGTGATCTTCAATTTCGGTGCATCGCGCAACTACCTGGTGACATTGCGTACTTCGTGTGACGGCGTGCTCAGCGCCGGATTGATCAGCTTCAGCACCACCATTGGTTTATTGACCGACAAGGACAAACTGCTCGTGCGGGATGGCAGTGGACACCTTTCACAGTGTTATATCAGCACCATCCACGAACTCGAAAAGATCAAAAAGACTGATATGGATCAATAACAGTTCAAAAAGGCCAGTGCTCGCGGCGCGCTGCTATTAATGTGGGATAGAATGTGGAATAGAGCGGACAGGAATGCTTACGGTATGTGCGCGTCCAAGAATTTTCAAATTTATTTTCTATCAGTTCCAGGATTTTCTTTCAAGGTTTCTTTACCATTGAATTGACCATGTCAACAGGGGGTTCGGGTTATGAAAACACGCAACTTATTGGTAGCAACAATCGGATTATTCCTTCTTGCAACCGCTGCTTTAGTATCCGCCCAGCAGTCGGATTCAGCCGCGCCAGCGGCCACGCCGGCCTCAACTGCCAGCGCAGATGCTAACAATATGGACGAATTGGCCAAGAAGCTTTCCAATCCCGTCGCAGCGCTTATCAGTGTGCCGTTTCAATATAACTTCGCACGGGCCTACGGCGATGATGGCTATCAAAACCTGCTGAATATCCAGCCGGTCATAC
>DATCZY010000320.1:0-13723 GCA_036525655.1 Lysobacterales bacterium
CACTCACCCTTGTTCTTCGCTGAGCCATAGTTGAAACCAAAGGCGTAGGCCGTATCGTATTCATCTGCAGCCTGGTTTTGCACCCAGTTGCCAAATAACTGTGCCTTGTGGCCGAAAAGATCGAAGCCCAGTTCTGCAAACAATTCGAGTTCTTCATAGTCATACAGGTAGGTGTTGGTGACGGGGTTATAGCTGTTGCCGAAAAAGTCATCATCATCGCCGTAGAAAGAACCGCTACCCTGGGTATCGAAGACATGATAGCCCACGCCGGCAGTCAGCTTCATTGAGTCACCGATGGGTAGCTTGACGCCCGCCTGGGTCAGGTAGGCAAATGACTGTCCGCTGCTGCTGTCGCTTTCGATCCAGGTACCCAGACCATTGGCGAAGAACTTGCCGTTATCCCACTGGATACCAGAGCCTTCCGGACGCCAGTCACTGTCCCAGAGCAGCGCATTTTTGCCGGCCCTGTAGACATAATTATTGAATTTACCGCCATAGACATGGGTGTCTTTCAAACCCGACCAGTCAAAGTAGGCCAGGTCCAGTCTCAGGTCCTTGGTTGAACCGCCGCCGCCGAGGGTCTGGTTTGAAGAAACCGGGTCGTCGCCGCCCGAGGCCAGTCCGAGGCCGACTTCGATCGTCGGTGTGACATCGGCAATGAGAGCCGCCCTGGCACGCACGCGGTTGCGGTCGCGATTGGGTTTGCCTTCGATATTAAAGGCCTCGTAGCGGTAGCGGAAATCGCCTTTCCAGCGCAGCTTGTCTGTCCAGTCCGACTTTGTCGACTGTTCTTTAACCTCGACCGCCACCGCATCGGTTTTTTCACTGACCGCGGCTACGGTTACGGCTGTTTCCTGTGCGCTCTTGACCAGTTCGGCATTGGCGGCTGTAAGCGCCCGGTTTTCAGCCTCGAGACGGTCGAGTCGTTCGCTCAGGGCCATCATCTGGGTCCGCATGGCGGCGAAGTCCTCATCGGATGCAGCCTGGGCGAATACGGGTGAAAGCAGTAAAAGTGTGAATAAAGTGATACTGATTCGACTTAGCAATTTTCTATAAGTCACGATGACCTAACTCCTCTATTGGTTTTATTGGAATTACGACCTGATGTAATCGTCTTTTAATAAATCAACAATATACCTGTCGATGACAGAGGCCAATGCCTTAGCAGGTTGTAATTCTCTGGCAAAGAGTCACTTGCCTACCCTTGTATCTGCAGGCAAGTGATTCGATTTTTTAAAACATTTAGTGCAAACGTTAATTATTGAATCTTAGCTAATTCTTTCTCAGCAACCTTTGCCGGAAGCGGAATATAGCCATCTTTTACAACAACCTCCTGGCCTTCACGCGACAGAACCAGCTTGACGAATTCAGCCGTCAATGGCGGAAGCGGTTTTCCGGGCGCCTTGTTGACATAAACGTAAAGGAATCGCGCAAGTGGATACTTGCCGGAAATCGCATTGTCGGGATTGGCGGCTACAAATTCTTTGCCGGCCTCCCTGGCTAACGGAACGGCGCGGACAGAAGAGGTTGTGTAACCGATGCCCGAGTAGCCAATGCCATTGACGGATGCACTGACCGATTGCACGACGGATGCCGAGCCCGGTTGTTCGTTGACCGAGTTTTTAAAGTCACCCTTACATAGTGCCTTGTCCTTGAAATAGCCATAGGTGCCGGATACCGAGTTGCGTCCGTAAAGTTGGATTTCACGTCCAGCCCATGAGTCTATCAGGCCCAACTCTCCCCATTTATCGATGTCGGCCGGATAGCCACATGTCCTGGTTGAAGAGAAAATGGCATCGATCTGGGGAATGGTCAGACCTGCGATCGGGTTGTCCTTGTGGACAAATACTGCAAGCGCATCGATGGCCACGGCGACGGGTGTCGGTTTGTAGCCAAATTTTTTCTCGAATGCCTCCACTTCCTTGTCCTTCATGAGACGACTCATGGGTCCGAGGTTCGAAGTGTTTTCGGTCAATGCGGGGGGGGCGGTAGAAGAACCCGCCGCCTGGATCTGAACATTGACATTCGGGTAGGTCCGCTTGAATGACTCGGCCCACAAGGTCATCAGGTTGGCAAGGGTGTCTGACCCTACACTGGATAGGTTGCCTGACACACCGCTGGTTTTTTCGTATGCAGGCAGGTTCTCATCCACCGGTGCCTGGGCTAAAACGTTAGTTGCGGTAAAAAGCGTAACCGACATAAGCATCGCGGCAATTCGGGTATTCATATAATCAACTCCTGGAGTTTTCGTTTATTAACAAACTGGTTTCAAATCCAACCGGTGAAATGTTAGTGGCCTTTTGTGACAGACGTGTGACATATGAGAGATTGATAATGCCGGTTAGTCAACGCGATAGGTCAGTAGCCGGTTGAATAGGGGCAAATAGTGGCTGAATCAGGTCTCAGGCTTTCCTTTCAATTGGGAAAATGCACTGAAATTTGCTGCCACTGCCGGGTTCGCTCTGGATTTCCAGTTTTGCGTTGTGGCTGTGCAATACATGCTTGACGATGGCGAGCCCGAGTCCGGTGCCACCCGTCTTGCGGTTGCGGTCATCGCCCACACGGTAGAAACGCTCGGTGATGCGGGGGATTTCGCGGTGCGCTATGCCGACACCGGTATCGGTGACGATCAATACAGGACCCTGGGCAGTTTCCTGCCATGTGACCTTGATTTTGCCATTTGCGGGTGTGTAGTTGATCGCATTGACAATGAGGTTCTGAAAGGCGCTCTTAAGGTCTGCTTCCACTCCGCGTAAATTCAATCCGGGTTCTATCTTGAAACTGATCTTGTGGCGGCCCTGGCTGAGGTCTTCCGCTTGCTCGGCGAGCTGCGCCAAGAGGGCAGGGACATCAACCACCACCGCGCCTTCAAGTTGCTCGGTATCCTCCAGGCGCGATAACTCGAGCAGGTCTTCGAGCAGATCGTGCATTTGCCGCGCCTGCAGCAGCATGCGTTCGATGGCTTCGGGATTCGGCTCGGTCGGCTGCGTTTTCATTACTTCGAGGTAACCGAGCAGCACCGTCAATGGCGTGCGCAATTCGTGTGACACATTGGCCACGAGGTCGTGTCTCAGGCGCTCGATGTTACGCACATCGGTGACGTTCCTGAGGATCAGCAAGCGCTGGTTTTTCCTGAAACGCACGGCGCTTAATTGCAGGCGGATGTTGTCATCGATGGGGGAGGCTATTTCCAGCGTGCTGTGTAATTTGTCCTGGATGGATAACCAGCCTGAAAAGGCCGGTTCACGTATCAGGTTTGTCACGGCCTGGCCCCTGTCATCAGGGACCTTCAGACCGAGCAGTTTGACGGCAGAGTCGTTAAACCAGCTGATGACGTCGTGGTCGTTGATGACCAGCGTGGCATCGGGGAACGCATCGGCCAGGCCCTCGAAATCGTCAATGACCTGCTGGTATTGCCGGTTTCTTTTTACATTTTGTTTTTGCAGAGCTGCGATGCGGTCGAAAATGTCCGCCCACATGCCGAGGCTTTCCGGCGGCTTGTTGTCCCAGGACTGCAACCACCGGTAGAGACGTAAGCTGTTATAGATCTGCCAGGTCAGGTATGCCAGCAGGAACAATCCCATGACCAGCATCAGGTGCCCGGACCACCAGCCTGTTAGCAAGGCGAGGAACGCTACAGCGGCCAGACGCAGCAGGTGATGTTTCCAGCCTCGAATGAGCATCAGGCATCCGTGGCTACAAAGCGGTAACCATGGCTGCGTACCGTTTGTATGTAGTGATCGAGCCTGGCAGTCTCGAGTATCTTCCTCAAGCGCCTGATATGGACATCCACGGTTCGTTCTTCAATAAACACATTGGTGCCCCAAACGTGGTCGAGCAACTGAGTGCGGCTGAAGGCCCGGTTTTCGTGGGTCATGAAGAACTCGAGCAGACGGTATTCGGTGGGTCCGATATGGGCCGGCTTTTGCGCCAGAAACACCTGTCTCGATATGGTGTCCATGCTGATTTCTCCGGCCGAAATCTTTCCCTCTGCGTCACCCGGATCAAACCTGCGCAAAACTGCGTTGATCCTTGCGACCAGTTCGCGGGGTGAAAACGGCTTGATTATGTAGTCATCCGCGCCGGCGTTCAGGCCGGTCACCTTGTCGTCTTCGGAAACCTTTGCGGTCAACATGATGATGGGGATGTCTCTTGTCAACGGATCTTTACGCAGACGACGGGTTAATTGTGGCCCGCTCATATTGGGCATCATCCAGTCCAGCAAGATGATATCCGGCGGTCGTTCGGTGATTTTTTCCAGTGCTTCCTGCCCGCTTGCGGCGCCCTCCACTGTCATGTCCGATTTGCTGAGTGCAAACCTGATCATTTCCCGAATGGCTGATTCGTCATCAACAACCAGTACACTGATTAGTTTTTCAGTCACTTACTTCCCTGATCTTGCAAATGGACAGGTGCGGATACCCACCAGGCATATTATAAGTGGGTATATGACAGTTTGATGACATTATCGATATGTCTGTCAAGGAAGTGTTGGACAGACAAAGCAAAGACGGGTCCTAACACAAACGGTCAGCCGCGGGTCGGCTTGTCCGACTCACTCGCCTCGATGCGTAACTCCATCAACCGGGCACTGACCCTGGCGCGTTGGTAATAATCGAGATCTGAACGTCTTTCGAGACTCTCAAGCTGCGTGATCGCCTCTTCGGTGCCACCGCGTTGATAATAGGACTCGGCGATGGCCTCCGTTGAGCGGACTTCATCGCCGGCCAGGTTGGCGGCCTGCGCGTAAAGCGCATAGAGTTCGGGGTCATTTTTGCGGGTGACGAGTTGTTGCCTTAATACTTCGCTTGCTGTTTCGGCCAGTTTCGGGTCGGCCTGGACCAGCAGGGCACGGCCGTACTCGAGCGCAATCGCGCGGTTGCCCGGAAAAATGTGATACAGGTCGGCCAGACTGTCGATGGACTGTTGTGGATGTCCCATGTCCCGCTGCAGGTTAGCCATTTGCAATTGGAAGGCCAGGCGCGAGGGTTCCTTCTCCAGTAGCCCGCTCAGTATGGATTCAGCCTGCTCGTATTCAGCATTTCGTTGTGTGGCTATGGCCAGGCCATAGAGATAGCCGTTTTGCCTCGCGTCTGTCAGGGGTTTTTTCAGTTCGGTATTGAAATACTCGATGGCTTTCTTCGGGTCGTCCTCGAGCAGCGCCCGCAGCCTGGCTTGCACGATGTAAAACTGCCGTCCTTCATCTGCAACGACCGGCGGCAGGTTTTGAATACGGCTCTTGGCTTCCGCAATGCGGTTGACCGATACCGGGTGGGTGCGCAGGAACTCCGGAGGTCCTTCGCCATTGGCGCGGCTGTTTTGACCCATCTTTTCGAAGAAATCAGCCATGCCCTGGGGGTCGTAACCGGCTGCGGAGAGCGTCCTGATGCCGACCCGGTCGGCTTCGACTTCATTGTGGCGGGTAAAGTTGATCTGGGCCTGTGCCGCCACCGCCTGGGCGCCCATCACCGCCCCCTGGATAACTTCACCATTACCGCCACTGGCCAGGATCAGACCCAGCATGGCGAGCATGGCGAGAACGTTCATGGTCTTGCCTTTCTCAAAGGCGCGATACATATGCAATTGGGTGATGTGGGCGATTTCGTGCGATAGCACCCCGGCCACCTCATCCTGTGTATCCGCCATCAGTATCAGACCACTGTACAGGGCGATGACACCTCCCGGTGCGGCAAATGCGTTGATGATGGGCTGGTCCAGCACGACGAAGGTGAAGTTGGCCTCCGGCTGGTCGCTGCTCGCGGCCAGGTTAAAGCCCATGTCCGAAAAGAAATCATTGATCAACGGGTCTTCGTTCAGCAGTTCATAGGCCCGCATCTGGCGGATCAGGCTCTCTGCATATTCTCTTTCTTCGCTATTTGAGAGCACATCGCTGGCGGAATTGCCCAGTTCGGGAAGGTTGACACGGCCGGTCTGCGCGATGCTCGACAGGCTGACCGCGGCAATTGCCAGCGCCATCAAAAATGGTTTCAAAACATTACGTTTTTTCTTGACCGGAATCATGCTTTCCCCGAGACTGAAGACATCCTGATTAAGACACTTCGTATGCTCATTTGTTCGTCTGTATCATGAGTCTGTTGTGGGTTTCCAATTGGCAAGGCCCCGTTTGATATGAACCATTGATGATAGACAGCATGTGTATCGAATGAAAGTCTAAATTAAATCGAACCAGACTGATATCAAACTGAAAAATCATGCAGATTAAAATATACACAAAGGCTTACTGCTCATATTGTTACGCGGCCAAGAACCTGTTGGCGAAAAGGGGCCTTGAGTTTGAAGAGGTCGTTTTATCGGGTGATTTCAAGGTCGAACAGGAAATGCGTGATCTGACTGGTGGATATACCGTTCCCCAAATTCTGATCAACGGAAAGCCGATCGGCGGATACACCGATTTGATCGAATTGGACAGGGCAGGTCAGTTGGAGACCGCAAAAATTACATCCGGCCCCTGATGTGACGGGTGTTGCGTTACTGCAACGCAGCCCACTGCAAACTCATCTTATCGAGGCTTTTTTCGAATACGGACAGGATTCGTCTGAGCACCGGTTTACCGAGATAAAACAGAATGTTATATTGATTTCCTGATTTTATATCCAAGCTGCTTTATTATTCACCCCCGGGGACCGCTTTACATTGACTTATTGTTGTTTTCCTGCCATATTGCCAACTAATTGCATATATCTGAGAGCTGGGTTTAAACGTCAGGAATGAGGCTTCGTTTTTTGACAGCATTATTGGTGGCCGCGGCTATGGTTCCGTCGCTGTCTGCCGCCCGCGTTTCGGGTCTGCCAATGGCCGGTTTCAGTGCCGGCGGTACCGGACTGACACCGTTTTATGTCCTAGGATTCGAGTTGGGCCCATGGCAGGATTATCTCGCTCGTGAACTGACACCCGACTTCATGCTCGACCCTGACGCGGAACCGTTGAATGTTTCGTGGATGAGCGATCACACCGTGGTCGTACTGCCATTTTTTGCGAAGAAGATCCTGGGTGAACCTGATACTTTTCTGAAGCTTGAAATCGACTGGCAATATTCAGATGAAGTCAGCATGAATGGAAACGAGCCTTTCATGAGCTACGGTATGCAGGGACTTGAGCGCAGGCTGGTATCACCCGGCCTGATGCACCGCCTGAACGATAACCAGATTATTGGCGTCTCCGCAGTGTTCGCGACCCAAAGTTATGGCGTTTCACGTCTGGGAATGCTCTCTTATGATCATACAGTTCCGGCAATTTATCGCCCTAACAGCTACGACCCATTTCATGAAAACAGCTACGGTGCCGGTGTAAGCCTGGCTTTGCGTAGCGAGCTTACCAAGGGCATAACGATGGAGGCCGGCTACCGCTCTCACATCGATATGAACGAATTTTATAACTTGCATGGCGTTTACTCGCAACGCGCTGACCTGGATATTCCTGCACGTGCACGGTTGGGTCTGGCATTCCAGGCAAGTGAGCGCTCCTGGTTGAATGTATCGGTTGAGAGAGTGCTTTACAGCGAGATCGATGCCTTCGCAAGCCGCAACTTGCCAGGCCGGTTTTTGTCTCTTCTGGGCGATTCAACCAGCCCGTCGTTTTCGTGGGACGATCTGACCGTCTATTCTATTGGCTGGTCATGGGCGGACGACAAGAAAGGTGCTTCCTGGTACATCGATTTCAGTTCACGCACCCAACCGTTGCCGAGCTCAAGCATTCTGAGCCAGGCCATCAACAGCGACCTGGCGCAAAATGCGGTTACGATCGGGTTCAGTCGCCGTATGAGTATGAACAGCCGTTTTAACGTTAACGCTGCTTACGCGCCGGCCGAGTATGCTTTTGGCGGCAATATACTGGGTGTCACCACCGATCAGTTAAGTCAGGAATTTGAGCTCGAAGCACACTGGACCTGGGATTTCTGAGGCTTTTCAATTGGCCCGCCGGCCTGCAATCCCCTGTTTACCTGACTTGTTTAACTCACTCACTCGCATGCATCAGGGTCTCCGGACATGAATTTGTTAACCTCTTGGTTTAGAAGGACCTTTGCCGACCCGCAGGTTGTTATCCTCGGTATTGTGCTGATAGCCGGAGTCGCAGTCGTCGCCGGACTGGGGCAAATACTGGCGCCTGTCTTTGCCAGTATCGTGATTGCCTATTTACTCGAAGCCGTGGTTGCACGCTTGCAGTTGATTGGATTGTCCAGGCTCTTGTCCGTGATGTTGGTTTTCCTTTTGTTCCTTACCAGTCTTTTCTTCCTGTTTTTTGGTTTGGTGCCGATGTTGATCCGTCAGTTGACCCAATTGGTGCAACAGATTCCAAATTACATTACACAGGGACAGGAGCTTTTGCAGCAACTGCCCCAACGTTACCCGCAATTGGTTTCAGAGCGGCAGGTGGAACAGTTGATCGCCAATGCAGGCAATGAACTGGCGTTGGTGGGGCAGCAGTTCGTGACCTGGTCGCTGACATCGGTTGGCACCGTGGTGGGTTTGGCCGTTTTATTGGTGCTGATTCCCGTACTGGTGTTTTTCCTGCTCAAGGACAAGGAAAAGCTGATCGACTGGTTCAAGGGTTACCTGCCGGTCGAACGTCACCTGGTGTCTTCCGTGTGGGCCGATGTCGAGGCGCAGATTGCCAATTACGTGCGCGGAAAGGCGGGCGAAATCGTAATAGTGGGTGCCGTCAGCTATATCACTTTCATTTCACTGGGTCTGCAGTACTCGGCCCTGTTGGCAACGATCGTGGGCTTTTCGGTTTTGATCCCCTATATCGGCGCCGCTGTCGTCACGCTACCCATTGCCTTCGTGGCCTATTTCCAATGGGGCTGGGGCTGGAGTTTTGGCCAGGTCATGATCGCCTACGCCATCATCCAGGCTTTGGATGGCAATGTGCTCGTGCCATTGCTCTTCTCCGAGGCGCTGAACCTTCATCCTGTGGCCATCATCGTGGCCATCCTGGTGTTTGGTGGCTTGTGGGGGTTTTGGGGTATTTTCTTTGCGATTCCGCTCGCAACGGTGGTCCAGGCGGTATTAAAGGCCTGGCCACGGCTGACAAATCACGTGGAACCGGCTGAAGAAACTCCCCAGGAAGCCAATCCCGACGTCAGCTGAAAACAAACCGGTCCGCTGTGAACCGGTGTGGTCGTTTAGAGTGCCTCGGATGCGAAATCAGCCAATCGTGAACGCTCGCCACGGTGCAGTGTAATATGCGCCGAGTGTGACCAGTTTTTGAACCGGTCAACGGCAAACGTCAGTCCCGAAGTCGTTTCCGTCAGGTAGGGCGTATCGATTTGTCCCACATTACCCAGGCAGATCATTTTTGTACCCGGTCCGGCACGTGTCACCAGGGCCTTCATCTGCTTGGGTGTGATGTTCTGGGCCTCGTCGATGATGACGAAGCGATTCAGAAAGGTGCGGCCGCGCATAAAACTCATGGAGCGGATCTTGATCCTGTTGGCGAGCAGGTCGTTGGTGGCCGCACGACCCCACTCTCCGCCTTCTTCGGAATGGGTTAAAACTTCGATGTTGTCGGTCAGCGCACCCATCCATGGTGTCATTTTTTCTTCCTCGGTGCCGGGCAGGAAGCCGATCTCGTCACCGATTGAAACCGTTGCGCGGGTCACAATTATTTCGTTATACAGTTTCTCGTCCATGGTTTGGGCAAGGCCGGCGGCCAGCGTCAGCAGGGTTTTACCGGTTCCGGCGATACCCATCAGGGTGACGAAATCTATTTCCGGGTCCACCAGCAGGTTCAGTGCGAAGTTCTGTTCACGGTTGCGTGCCTGTATCCCCCACACGGTGTTTCTGCCCGACAGGTAATCGGTGACCAGTTTGAATACCGAATGGGTATCACTGACTTCCACGACGATGGCCTCGATGCCATCACCGTCGCCGATAACTATGCATTGGTTTGGAAACCAGGTGTCCCCTTCGATACGCTTGATTCGATAATAGGTCGAGCCATTCACGTTCCATGAATCAACTTGCGGGTAACGCTCCCAGAAAGATTCATCTTCAACTCTTACGCCCTTGTAGAGCAGATCGACGTCATCCAGGGCGCGGTCGTTGTAATAATCCTCAGCAGGCACATTCAGTATGGCCGCCTTGATGCGCAGGTTGATGTCCTTGGATATCAGGACGATTTCGTGATTTTTTTCGCTTTCCTGCAATGTCAGGGCGGTGCTGAGAATTTCATTATCGGCAAAAGATCCTTCACGCAATAGGCCGGGATGGACCTTTGCCGGGCGGGTCTGGAAAAACAGGCGTCCGCGCGCAGCAGGCAATTCAAGGCCATGAGGTATGAGTAATTCCAAGCCATCTTCCAGTTTATCAGCCCCCTGCGAATTCATCAGATCGCCGATAAAGCGACTGACCTGGCGTACGTTCCTGGAGACTTCCGTCAGGCCCTTTTTAGCTGCGTCGAGTTCTTCCAGTACCATCATGGGCAGGAACACGTCATGTTCTTCAAAACGGAACAGGGATGTCGGATCATGCATCAGGACGTTGGTATCGAGGATATACAGGCGTTTGTTTTTTCCCACTAGGTTTGGTTTTCCTTTTGGTAATGAATGTCCGGGGTTGTTGTGTTGCCAGGCTTACGATTCGGCCTTGAGTGCCTCCAGCACGGCCTCAGCATGACCGGGTACGCGCACCTTTCGCCATTCGGCTTTAAGAATGCCCTTGGGATCTATCAGGAACGTGCTGCGTTCTATGCCCATATACGTACGCCCGTATAATTTTTTTTCATGTATGACATCAAACTGTTTGCACAGCAATTCATCGCTGTCTGACAACAGGTGGAACGGAAACTGATATTTATTTCGAAAGTTTTCGTGGCTTTTGACCGAATCCCTCGAGACACCGAGTATTTCCGCGCCGGCTTTGGTAAACTGCGGGTATAGGTCACGAAAATCCTCGCCTTCACGGGTGCATCCGGACGTATTATCCTTGGGGTAAAAATAAATGACGAGGCTGCGACCTTTGAAGTCGCTCAGTGACAGGTTTTGATCGCCGGTGGCGGGAAGGGTGAAGTTTTCTACGCGCTTTCCTACGCTGACCATAAACACTCCCATTGCGTTATAGATTCCCTGCAAACCGTGGCAGGACACAGAGCCTGACCGCCGACTCTTGAAGGCAGGATACTTGCCTGCCAACAGGTCCGCAAGTACTATTGCTCGACGCTCGGTATGTGCGGCTTTGCATATGACATGAATCGGCAGGCAACGGTTGAAATTGATAACATGTTGCGCCATTTACAGACATACTGAACCTCGGACTGACGGGCTGACCTGAATTGATCGGAATTAAAAAAACATGATGATTTCCTTTTGCCGGACTGTAATGGCGTTAACCCTGATTGCAGTCCTTTCCGGATGCAGCTCATTTGGTAACAATGAACCCGAGTACCTTGACAGCATCGAGGTGCCACCGTTAAAAATCCCGCCTGGCCTGGATAATCCCACGAGTCCTTCGCCGATGGTCATTTCAGTGCCGGAAATGAGAATGCCGGCAGGGGATGAGTTGGAGCCGGCGCCGCCACGTGTGGTCAGTACCGCCGGCAAACAGGACACGAACGCTTATATTGCCTGGTCCGCACAAGGTGCATACCTGTTGGTCAAGGACACGCCGGATAGCGTCGCCAGGAGACTCCGCTATGCGATTGAAAACTCTGGAATGACCCTGCTAAAAGCCGATGACGCCGGCGCCCACAAGTTCCATTACACGCAGGAGCCGGTGTCAAGTGATGAAGGTTTCTTCTCACGTATGGCTTTTTGGCGTTCGCGGCCCGAGTATATTGATTTTTCAGGTACTTTTATGACCAGCCTGACACCCGATGGCGAGAACACACGTGTGTATCTGCTGTTTGGTACCGGCGAAGCCTGTGATACTGCAGGTTCCGAGCACATACTGGGTATTTTTATGGATCGTTTGGGGTAGCAGGAACAACCCGGGTAGGGCTTCGCCCGGGTCGCGAAAATTCCTGGCCTGAACTAGCGTTCGAGCAGCTTCAGTTTATCCGGTTTGCCATCCCACTCGGCGGCATCTTCCGGTGGCGTTTTAGCTTCGGTGATAACCGGCCAGATCAACGACAGTTCGGCATTGAGCGCAATAAAATGCTCCTGACCTTCCGGTAGGTCGTCTTCAGGGTAAATGGCTTCGGCCGGGCATTCCGGCTCGCACAAGGTGCAGTCGATGCATTCTTCAGGGTCAATGGTCAGGAAGTTCGGCCCTTCATGGAAACAGTCGACCGGACAAACTTCAACACAGTCCATATATTTACACTTAATGCAGTTTTCAGTAACAACGAAGGTCATTGTGCCTGTTTTCCTTTGTTTGGCGGTCAGTGACCGGGTAGGTTCAAAACCCTGCCGGTGGCGGAATGATAAACTCCAAGGATACTAAATTTCTGCAGTTCGTCACACATGTTTCGTTGCTTCCGTTACAATTCGAAGTAACAATGGAGCGGCTTTGCAAGCAACCTGGGTAACTGTGAAATTGAACCTTTTGCGTATTGTTGATATGGTTGCCGCAGATTGGGTCAGCCGGCTTAATTGAAGCCAGTCATCCGTTCATCGTGTCCGGTTCTGGCAAACAAAAACAGGTATTTATTTCAGGATGTTCAATATGTTAAGACGAATTTCTCTAATTGCGCTGCTGGTCATCACCAGTTCTTCCGTTCTCGCGCAATATGACCACCCGAGGAAGGAGCGCTCACAGTCGTCTTCACGAGACGGGCGTTTTGAAGGCAGTGTCATCCTGGCTTATCAGAATGGACTGAAGCAGAGTAACGAAGGCGGTTCGGAAGTAGATGTGGACAGTACCGCAGGTTGGGGCATCAGTTTTGCCTGGAACTGGACCGAAAAGTGGAATGTGTCCTACCGGTTGATATCAACCAGTCCGAAATACTCGGCGCTGATTGTGCCGGAGGACACGGACATTCTGCCGCAGACAATCAATCACAAGATGTCAAAATACTCTCACCAGTTAAATCTAACCTACAACTTCAGCAGAAAGGCGTTCACGCCCTTCGTTGCCGCCGGTATTGGCTGGACAAAGCTGGATTCCAATATCCCCTCTGCGCCGCCGCAGACGGGTTGTTGGTGGGACCCTTGGTGGGGCTATATATGTATCACCGACTGGAAGACATACAACGCATCGGAGTTTACCTATAACCTCGGTGCAGGTGTGCGTTGGGATATTAACAACATGCTTTACACAAAAGCCGCCTATAGCCGGGAGTTCCTCGACGTGAAAAACGGCTCAATCAATTTTGATATGGCCATCCTGGAACTCGGTTTGATGTTCTGAAGCGCCGGTGCGGCCTGTGTCAGTGATTTTAAATGTGAAAGCGGGTTTAAAAGAATTTCTCTCGACCTGACTTCGGAGGTTTGAACAGCAATGAGTAAATTTGGATTTGGAAAGACAGTTGAAACCGGTTTCGATGCAGCGTTGCAAAAGGTAACCGAAGAGTTGGCCAAAGAAGGCTTTGGAGTGCTGACCGTTATCGATGTGCAAGCCACGCTGAAAAAGAAACTGGATGTGGATATGCCCCCGTACCGCATTCTCGGAGCGTGTAATCCGGTACTGGCGA
This sequence comes from Lysobacterales bacterium, assembly GCA_036525655.1. Classification (GTDB taxonomy): domain Bacteria; phylum Pseudomonadota; class Gammaproteobacteria; order Xanthomonadales; family SZUA-36; genus SZUA-36. Next base: position 13,588 of record DATCZY010000320.1, read on the forward strand.
ACCAGGCCATCGGGGCCGAGCCCGAAATCGGTCTATTGTTACCCTGCAACGTGCTGGTGCGCGAAGATGAAGACGGTCTCGTCCATGTCAGTTTTATGGATCCGGGTGCCGTACTGGGCCTGGTTGATGATCCGCG